>DFKL01000055.1:3691-17740 GCA_002373535.1 Prevotellaceae bacterium UBA3646
CACGCTCCACCTCACCACCGAAATCCGAGTGACCCGGAGTATCTATGATGTTGATCTTCGTATCCCCGTAGTTGATACTCACATTCTTGGACAGGATAGTTATACCCCGCTCACGCTCCAGCTCGTTGTTGTCCAGCATCAGCTCGCCCGTCTGCTGGTTGTCGCGGAACAGATTCCCCGCAAGCAGCATCTTGTCCACCAATGTCGTCTTGCCGTGATCCACGTGGGCAATAATAGCAATGTTCCTTATCGAACCCATATAATCAGACCCGTTGTCAGTTTAAAACAAATTTTTAGCGCACAAAGATACACAAATAAAGCACAATACAAAGCCCCTTACACACAAAAACACCCCATTTCGACCACTTTAGCCGATATTTTTTGCCCCACGCGCACCTATTACCACATATTTTCATTACCTTTGCATCCGCATTTGACCGGAGGCGGTGACCGAGCGTATGGAAGCTGCACGGCCGAACAAGTTACTAAAACATTAAGTACATTATGTATTTGAATTCAGAAAAGAAGGTAGAGCTGTTCTCTACTTACGGCAAGGGAGCTGCCGACACCGGCAGCGCAGAAAGCCAGATTGCACTGTTCACGTTCCGTATCAAGAACCTTACGGAGCACATGAAGAAGAACCGCAAGGACCACAGCACCGAGCGTGCCCTCACCGGTCTCGTAGGTAAGCGCCGTGCGCTGCTCAACTACCTCAAGAGCCGCGACATCAACCGCTACCGTGCAATCATCAAGGCACTCGGTCTGCGTAAGTAAGACACAGGAACAACCTTCCTGACCAAAAGTAACACACCGGAGGGTATGCCACATTCCAGGCATACCCTCTTTCCATTCCCCCCCACCTGTTGGGAAAACTGTTAATGAAAAAGTGAAGTCATCACTATTTATCCAATCACGTATGCTTCTCTTTTATCTATCTCCTACCAGCCCACCAGTCTCTAAGCCTCAAAGAGCCTCTAATTACAAAAAATATTTACACCACCTTCTTCAAGACATCAGAAAAACAGCACTTTTCACATCTATAACACATTGAAACGCAAATATTTAGCAACCCTTCTCCTACATATCTCATATATTTCTCATACATTTCTCATACATTTCTCATACATTTCTCATACATATAGCATACCTGTCAATACCCCCAACCACTTTCCGAAAATATTTACAAGTGGAGATAATTTCGGCAAACAGACAAACTTTTTGAGGGATATTTGCCGAGCATTCCATGCATTTATTCCTTTCCGTCCATAAGTGTTTGCCACAACTGTAAATCCGTCATTACACCAATGATTATTGCTTAATAATCAGTGGGTTATTTACCCACCCATACTATTGTCAACAAATATTTCCGACCACAAAAAATATATTTTCTTCCAAACGGGTCGCGGCACAAGCCTCACCATCTGACGGACCGATAGCCCAGGGAGCGGAGAGGCCTGTTTTCTCTTTCAGCAGAATTTTTACACGGAATTTTGTACGGAGTTCACAGATTTTTGTAAATTTGCACGTAGATAATCACATTCGTGCTATGGGAAAGAAAAAGAGCAGCAGGTACCTGCGCAAGACAGAACTCCTTCACATGATAGTAGACCTCTTCAACACACACGCTGGAGAGACAATGGACGTACGCCGCATCTGGCGCGAGCTGGGACTCACTTCCCACCCCTCCAAGCTCCTCTGCATGGACTGTATCGACGACCTGCTGCTCGACGACTACCTCAAGGAAGTAGGCCGTCAGCAATACCAGCTCAATACACCCACGCAAGTCATGGAAGGACATTTCCGCCGCAAGGCCAACGGCAAGAACACGTTCCTGCCCGACGACGGTACCGAACCCATCTTCGTCGCCGAGCGCAACTCCAGGCACGCCATGGACGGAGACCGCGTCCGCGTTACGCTCCTTGCACGTCGCAAGCGTCACATACGCGAAGCACAGGTCACGGAAATCCTCCAGCACAGCGACAAGCAGTTCGTCGGCACCATCATCGTCCGCAAAGGCTATGCCTACCTGCAGACCGAAGACCGCACGCTGGCCAACGACATATTCATCCCCAAGTCCATGATGCGCAAGGCCGTCAACGGAGACAAGGTCGTAGTCCGCATAGCCGAGTGGCCCGAAGACTCCAAGAACCCCATCGGCAAAGTCGTGGACATACTCGGCAAGACCGGAGAAAACAACGCTGAGATGCATGCCATCCTCGCTGAATACGGACTGCCCTACACATATCCCAAGAACGTCGAAGCAGCTGCCGACAAGATACCCGTCCAGATACCCGAAAGCGAGATAGCACGCCGCAAGGACATGCGCGACGTCCTCACCATGACCATCGACCCACACGATGCCAAGGACTTCGACGACGCGATATCAATCCGTGCCCTCAAGCCAGGCCTCTACGAAGTCGGCGTACACATAGCAGACGTATCCTACTACGTCACCGAAAACTCCGTCATAGACCGTGAAGCACTCAAGCGCGGCACCAGCGTCTACCTCGTAGACCGCACCATCCCCATGCTGCCAGAGAAACTGTGCAACAACCTCTGCTCCCTGCGGCCTGACGAAGACAAGCTCACGTTCTCCGTCCTGTTCAAGATAAACGAGAAAGCCGAAGTCAAGGACTACGAAATCCTCCATACCGTGACACGCAGCAACCGGCGCTTCACATACGAGGAAGTACAGCAGATACTCGAAGAAGAACACGAGGCCAGTCCGCAGGACTACGATGCACCTGGCGACTACCTCGCCCCCATCGAAGACCACGAGCCCACCACCCGTTTCCTGCCAGGCAGCGAGGAACGCAGGCTCCTCATCGTCCTCAACCGCATGGCACACGAGTTGCGCAGAAAGCGCTTCCTTCACGGCTCCGTAGACTTCGACCGCAGCGAGGTACGCTTCAGGCTCGACGACAAAGGCAAGCCCACAGGCGTATATTTCAAGGTAGCCAAGGACGCAAACAAGCTCGTCGAGGAATTCATGCTCCTTGCCAACCGCACCGTTGCCGAGAGTATAGGCAAGGTTCCCAAGAACCAGAAGGCCAAATGTCTGCCATACCGCATACACGAAGCCCCAGACCCTGACAAGCTGCTCAACCTCAGCGACTTCGTAGGCAAGTTCGGCTACAAGCTCAAGACCAACGGCACGTCAGGCGACATATCCAAGAACCTCAATAAAATGCTTGCCGAAGTCCGAGGCAAGGCCGAGCAGAACGTCATCGAGCTCGTCACGCTGCGAGCCATGATGAAAGCCCGCTACAGCGTACACAACATCGGCCACTACGGCCTCGCATTCGAATACTACACACACTTCACGTCCCCAATCCGCCGCTATCCAGACCTCATGGTTCACCGCCTGCTCACCAAGTATGCCGCAGGCGGACGCAGTGCCAATCCGGTCAAGTACGAAGAACTCTGCGACCAGTGCAGCGATGCCGAGCAGACTGCAGCACAGGCCGAACGCTCCAGCATCAAGTACAAGCAGGTCGAATTCATGAAGGATCACCTTGGCGAAACCTTCACCGGCACCATCAGCGGAGTGACCGAGTTCGGCCTCTACGTCGAAGTCACCGAGAACAAGTGCGAAGGCTTCGTACCCCTCCGCGACCTGGACGACGACTACTACGAGTTCGACGAGAAGAACTTCTGCCTGCGTGGCCGCAGACGCCATAACCAATACAACCTGGGCGACGAGGTAACCATCCAGGTAGCCAGGGCAGACCTGTACCACAAGCAACTCGACTACAAGCTGGTAAAAGACTAAAAACACCCGACAGACCGTGAAGACAGGACTCACGCAGATACAGCAGCAGAAACTCACGCAAGAGCAGATACAACAGCAATCTGCCATGCAGGTACTGGCAGCACGCCTTACCGAGCTGCCAGTCGAAAGCCTGCGCGAACGAGTACAGGCCGAGCTTGACGAGAACCCATACCTCGAGACACGCCAGGATCTTGACAAGGCCGTCACCGACAGCCGTGCCAGCCAGGACAGCGAGTACGACCAGCGCAAGGACTACAGCAGCGAAGACGACATACCCGACTACATGCTGCACGACAACCGACACAGCGCCGAAGACCGGGAAACTGCCGGCATCATCGCCGCAGACACCCCCAGCTTCTACGAGCAGCTCAAGGAACAGGCAGGCGGATACCAGCTCGACGACCACGACCGCAAGGTACTCGAATACATTATCGGCAGCCTCGGCGACGACGGTCTCCTGCACAAGCCGCTGCACGAGATAGCCGACGAGCTCACCGTCTACCACTGGTGCGACACCACCGAGGCAGACGTCGAACGCATGCTTGGCATCCTGTGGCAGTTCGAGCCGACAGGCGTCGGGGCACGCAACCTGCAGGAATGCCTCATACTGCAGTGCCGCAAGTACCGCCACACACAACTGCAGGAAATCATAACCCATGACTGGGACGACATAAAGCACAACCGCTGGTCACACATCCGCGACCGCTACCACCTCACCGCCGGCGAGACCGACGACCTCCGTGCCCAGATGCACCGCCTCAACCCACGTCCCGGCAATGCCATGAGCGAGAAAGACCACAACGTCACACAGACCATAATACCCGATTTCACCGTCGAAGTCGATTCCGACGGTCATATCAGCCTCACCCTCAACGACACCGACATCCCCACCCTGCAGATATCCGACGACGCACAAGACCTCATCGACCAGAGCTTCGTACGCGAATACGTGAACAAGGGCAAGCTCTTCATCAGCGCCATGCTGCAACGCCGGCAGACCATGCTGCACACCATGCAGGCAATCATACGCATCCAGAAGAACTACTTTACAGAAGGAGACGAGAGCCGGCTCAAGCCCATGCGGCTCGAAGACATAGCCCGCATCACCAAGCTCGATCCCAGCACCGTCTCACGTGTCTGCAACAGCAAATACGTCGATACCCCATACGGCATACACCCCCTGAAATGGTTCTTCACCACAGCCATCGGGAGCAGTACCGGAGAGACCACCACGCGACAAGTCCGCAACGCCCTGCAGGAAATCATCGACAACGAGGACAAGCACGCACCGCTGGGAGACGACCAGATAGCCCGCATCCTCAACGGCAAGGGCTACGACGTGGCACGCCGCACCGTATCCAAGTACCGCGAACAGATGGGCATCCCCACCAGCAGAATGAGGAAGCAATGAGCAAGGAAAAAATCAGAGCCATACGCATCATCATAGCCGCAGCCCACATCCTCTCCGGCATCTTCGTCCCTTCATACTACCCCTTCGTGGGCTTCGCAATACTCTTCACCGCCACATACATGAGCCTGCTCCCCCTGGACTTCAAGCTCATAGTACTCGGCACCGTATACATCTTCACCATAGCAATGCCATGGCTGGGAGGGAAAATGGTACGGCGCATATACGGATGGACACATCACCAGATGCACATGCAGCACCATCGCGCCACCGCCTACGTCATCAAGATAATCTGCTACATCTGCTGCCTGCAATTCTGCAGCAGCATGAACCTCCCCAGTTTCATGGGAGCAATCATCGCCGTCAGCCTGCTTGTCAACTGCACCTGTGTCATCATCAACTTCAGATACCACATCAGTGCGCACTCTGCCGGCACCGGGGCAATCATAGGGGCGCTGCTGGCCTATACCACCATCTTCACCTTCAACCCGCTATGGTGGCTGTGTGCCGCAATTCTCCTCTCAGGCGCAGTGATGAGCAGCCGCATGCTCATACACAACCATACACTACCCCAAGTCCTCGGCGGCACCGCCGTCGGCATCCTGTGCGGATACATCGGCATCATCCTCACGTAGCCACCTTTTCCCGAAGAAATACTGTCCCTTGCCCCTCGTGTACCAGCCATACTGCGCTACATTGCGCGGACAATGGTGGTAGCATGCCATACACTCGATACATCCGCCCCTCCACTGCGGACGGCCGTCGGACATGACGATATTCGATACCGGGCACACCCTGGCACAAGTACCGCACCCGTTGCAGCCGTCCAGGACGTGATATTTCCTGTCGCTGGCCATACGCACGAAGACGGGTCGTATCACGTACGACTTTACGAAAGGCATCACCCCCCTCTTCTCGTCCCATACCGACTGCCTGCCGCCTATCTGCCGAATCACCTGCGGCAACTTCTCACGGGCAGCCCGTATCTTCTGCCTTGCACCCTGCTTCGTATCCAGACGGAAGCCTGGCAATGCAAGGTAAGTCTCCGGCATTACGAAGCAGAAGCAGGCATCCGGCACCAGACCGGCCCCGGCCAGCGTCTCCTCAAACAACCTGCGCGTATGTCCCATGTCGTCACCACAGGTACAGGCAAACCATGTATAGCGTGCCGTCCCATGCCAGTGACACCGCTGCACGAACTGCTCCACAATCCGCGGCGCTCCCCATGCATATACAGGAAATACAAAGCCTATGGACTCGTCCGGACCTATGTCGTACCCGAACTCCCCCTGCCTCAGCAGGTCTGGAATGTAACAAAGCCGTTCACCCAGTCCGGCAGCCAGTTCCCTGGCTATCCACCGGCTGTTGCCGCATGCAGAATAATAGAAAATCATAATCCCCGGCTATTTACGGCAAGCAGGGCATACACCCTTTACGATATATTCGACATCCTCCGGCACAAACCCCTCGGGTAAATCCACCTGCGGAATGACATAGTCCGTCAGGCAATAAGTCTTTCCGCACACTCCGCAAGTAAAATGTATATGGTTCAGGTGTACGTCTCCTTCGCACCTGCACAGGCAGTATTTCTGCCTGCCGGTACCATCGTCGATCTCATGCAGCAGGCTATGTTGCACAAACAACCTCAGAGTCCTGAAAATACTCGAACGGTCCATTTCAGGCATCTGCTGCTCCAGGTCTGACAGCGAGAAAGCCTTGTACCTGTCCTTCACCGCCCGCCATACCAGCATGCGCACAGCCGTGGGACGCACCCCATGTTCAGCCAGATAATCCCCTATATCTTCCATAACTAACAACAATAACTGGCCTATGAAGCCATAAGCTTGTGCAAAGATACGAAATTGCCACCGAGTTGCAACAAAAAACCAATAACTTTGCACCACAAAAAACAAAACAAGCCATGCAACAACTCATACAGCTAATCAACGAAATGTCGCCATACCTCCTGCTCGGTTTCCTCGTGGCAGGCATCATGCACGCCTTAGTCCCGGGACGGTTCTATACCAGATACCTAAGCGGCAGGAACTTCGCCTCCGTCATATACGCCGCCATGTTCGGCATTCCCCTGCCACTGTGCTCGTGCGGAGTAATCCCCACAGCCATGTCACTACGGCGCGAAGGAGCATCCCGTGGCGCCGTCGTGTCCTTCCTCATAGCAACGCCCCAGACCGGTGTGGACAGCATACTCGCAACCTACTCGCTCATGGGCCTGCCCTTTGCCCTGGTACGCCCCATAGCAGCATTGGTTACGGCAGTCCTGGGAGGAACACTCGTAAACCTTGGTGACGACGAAACCGTGATCAGCCTCGCCACAGACCATCAGGACACGCATACGCAAAAGACTTTTGCCGGCAAGATAGCCGAAGCTCTCAGGTACGCCTTCGTAGACATGATGGCAGACATAGGCAAGTGGCTCGTCATAGGACTCATCATAGCAGGACTAATCACCGTGTTCGTTCCAGAGTCTCTGTTCTCCGCATTCCAGGACAACACCCTGATGTCCATGCTGCTGGTACTCTGCATCAGCATACCCATGTATCTGTGTGCAACAGGCAGCATTCCCATAGCCGTAGCCCTGATGATGAAAGGCCTGACTCCCGGAGCAGCCCTCGTCCTCCTCATGGCCGGCCCGGCCAGCAACGCCGCCAGCATCCTCGTCATCAACAAGGTACTGGGGCGGAAGACCATGGCCGTATACCTTGCCAGCATCATCTGCGGAGCCATAGCATTCGGTTTCTGCATAGACTATCTGATGCCACGCGAGTGGTTCACCACTACGCTGGTCAATGCCGGTACATGCTGCACACACCACAGCACCCCGTTCCAATGGGCATGCACCACACTGCTCGCCATGTTGCTCCTGAACGTACTGCGCCTCAGGCTCACGCATCGCCACACATGCTCATGCGGACACTGTCACGACCACGGACATGCAGACCACTGCGCTGCCACAGGCTCGCCTGTCCGTCAGGCAGGCCAGGCCGTAACCATCACCGTCAAGGGCATGAACTGCACCCACTGCCGCGCCAGCGTACAGGAAGCACTCTCATCAGTAGAGGGAGTCAGCCAGGTCAGCGTAGACCTGCAAAGCGGCAAGGCCAATGTCACGGGAACCGACCTGGATGTAGAGAAACTGAAGGCAGCCGTCAGGTCAGTAGGCTTCGATGCAGAATAAGCATGTCTGTGGCAAGCCGCATCAGATTGGCAATGCCTTGTAGAAATCCGCCTTCCTCTCCAGTTTCATCGGATATGCACGGGAACTGCTCGGCATACGGAACCATGTAATATACCGTTCCCCCACCCCGTCACGCAAGTCCCTGAACGAAACGGAGGCACCCACTTTCGGCACAGCGACATCCAGGCCACTCCCTGACAAGTACGACTGCAACTCCTCGCTGGCCTTGCCGCCCGTCGTCACTACCGTGTGGCAATCAGGCATCCTGTCCAGCAAGGCAAGGACATCCGTACCCTGGACAATCTCCAGGAATTTGTCGTCTGCATTATCCCTTAGCCTGCGGACCCTGCAAGCCGTGTCAAACAATGCAATTCCCCTGCTGCTGCAGAACTGCACAATCCTGTCGCGGTCAAAGCGTCTTTCGCCGGCAACCTCAAAATACCCCCTGTCGCCAAAACAAACCAGTCCCATAATCCTCCAGAAGTCATTTATCCAGTTAGGATAGAAAAACTCCATGCACCACCTCGCACGAGGCGGAGGAAAACTGCCCAGGAACAAAATCCTGCCGTTCACAGGCAGGAACGGCTCCAGAGGATGCTCCTCGATACTCATCTGTATTATCACTTCATTTCACATCGGCCACGGCACGCTCCTCGGCCAACAATTTCCTTTTCCTGTCTGTCATTTCCCCACACCTCTGTCCGTAAAAACCGCCAATGCCGTCACGCGCCACCACCCTGTGGCAAGGCACCGACGGAGCAAACGGATTACGTCTCAGCGCCTGTCCTACAGCCTGCGCACTGCCGCAGCCTATTCGTCTGGCCAGTTCCCCATACGTGACAGTCTCGCCCCTCGGAACCTCCAGCACAGCCATGTACACCCTGCGCTGAAACTCCGTAATACCGTCTGCCCTGCGCACAACCTCCCGTATATCCTCCGTCACCATCAATGCAGTTATGTCCCGACCTCTTGCGTAAAAGACAGCACAAAGGTACAAAACTTTTGACAAAAACAACTCACGAAAAAATGGAGCCTCCGAAAAATAAAACAAGATTAACTTTGTATTATTCCAACATAATCGTATATTTGCGACAGATTCGACAGCTGCTTGCCAGTCTGAGAGTCTGAAACTTATTGGAAAAAGACGTTTACTAAACGTTATCTTCTACATAAGAATCTCGCAAATTCCAGAAGAGATGAAGCGGGTGAACCGTAAATCCATTTACTGTGATGGAATTGAAAATGTTGAGAATGGGAGTTTGGTCTATACTGATGAGTTAATGTCAAAAGTAAAGAAGCGCTTTAAAGTTGATCTTCCCAAGAGTGTAACTATTCAAAACGCTGAAACAGTAGCACAATTATTGGTAAAGGGGATTCTCGAACCAAATTGTTCTGCCTCGTAGTAAGTTTTTTATAAGTTGGCAATCATTATTCACAGCGTAGCCATCCCTTTCTTCCGTATGAAGACCAACCCGGATCATGTAATATAGCGTGCAGAACAATATCATAAAGCATATATGGACAGAATATAGGGCGGAAGTAGGATTCGGTTTGGCCGTGTCAGCGGTGATCACGCTCAGTTACTGGGTAACAGGTGGATTAATACCGAGCGAACTAATCGAACGCTGGCTATGGCCTATCTTGAATGCCTGCATGGCAATGCTATGCATCTTCGGCGCATGGCTGTGCCTAAAGCACAACGACGGCAACCGAATACGTATTGCATGGGCAGTGGCGTTGTTTCTGTGGGGAATGTTGGAGACGGTGTTGGTAACCGGGGTCATTTTATATGACATACCTATCGTCAAACCAGGTACGGAGTCATTGACAGGCAACGCGATGATTGTAGGCGGTTTGTTCGGATGGATACTGTTCATCTATCCTTTTGAGGCATTGCGACCTGGCTATCTCGTGTGGTGGCGCAGTGCGCTGCAACTGCTGCCGTTGCCTATTTTGGCTATACTCGATTACGTATTGCCCATCGACCTGCGATTGCTTATCGCACTCTACCCGCTATGTCTGCTTAACTTACTGATTGTGCAAATTCGCAAATACCGCATATGGTGTGAGAATAACTTCTCCACGATGGACAACATAGACGCGCAGTGGATTGTGCGGTATATTGTTATGCTGGTTGTTGCCGGTGGATCGTTTTTTTGGATATGCGTCTCGCACGACCCCTCGCGCGTGTTCACGCAGGATCTTTATTTATTGTTTCTAATCGCATACACAACAGAACGCGTGCTCTATCGTCCCGACCCATGGAAGCAGCTATGCAGCACCACTATGGACGAGCAGGAAGAGGTCAATCCGGTCAACGCAACCTATCGAGCCACCTTGGAAACATGGCTTGACAAGGAGAAACCGTACCTTAATCCAGATTTCCAGTTGACAGACTTGCGTCAGGTATTGCCATTAAACCGCACCTACCTCAGCCAATTCATCAACACCGAGTATGGTTGTACGTTCTATCAGTTTGTCAACCGTCGCCGTATAGACGAAGCCAAACGGATGAAGACAGAGCATCCCGATTGGACCGTGCACGACATTTCCCAACGTTGCGGTTTCTCGTCTCCACGTGCCTTCTACCGCACTTTCGCCCGTGAAACAGGTATGACTCCTAAGGAGTGGTGGTTCAATCAAGGTGACAATTCGTAAAAAATCGCACTATTTTTAGGGACAATTCGTAAAAATCAGCACGTGCCTATTGCGTACTTGCTCTTTACTTTTTGTATTTTTGTAGTAGCGGTCGTTCGGATTGACGACCGACAAAACCATAAACAATTAACCTATAATGCACATGAAAAAATTGTATTTCATTATCGCCCTCATGCTGATGGCAGCTACGGGCGTATGGGCACAGACAGATGTGTCAACTTTTGCACAACTGCAAAGTGCATTGAATGCGGGCAATGATGTAAGGCTGACGGCTAACATCAAGTTCACTTCGGCAATTACCATTAGTGGTGGTAAGAAGATAACCATCAATGGAAATGGAAAAACGATGAGTGGTCCTTCTACTCGTGCTTTTAGTATTTCTTCTGGCAATACGCTTTCCATTAAGAATGCTACGCTTAACAATTTTGACCTGAATGCAGGCGGTGGTGCCATCCGTAATAACGGTACATTGGTGCTCGACGGATGTACCGTGAGCAACAACCACACCGACGGCAGCAACCAGGGTGGCGGTGCCATTGAGAATCAAGGCACTCTATATGCCCGTAACACGACGTTCACAGGAAACTATTCAAGTGAAATCGGCGGAGCTATCAACAATTATATGGGTAGTCTTTACCTGAGCGAGTGTACGTTCCTCAATAACTATACGACCTCCTCGAACACAAAGTATGGTGGCGCGATAGGTAACAACTCAAGTAATACTTTGGTCATTGTGAACTGTATATTCTCAGGTAACAAATACAATGGCAACAATGGGCAGGCAAGTGACCTGGGCGTATATAGAACCCCGAACGATTACACTATCGCAGGCTGCACAGGGATCGCTATTACGGGTGGAACTTTGACCACTTATCCAGAAGGAAGCGTAAGCTTGGACTTCTCTGATTTGAACAATATCAAGTTTAATTCCAGCACTACTGCTGCTTCATATGACATCACATTGTCGGACGAGAGCACAACTCACGGCACGGTGGCGTTTTCCGTTGGCGGTACGTCAGCAACAAAAGCCAAGAAAAATGAAGTGGTTACCGTCAACGTAACGCCCAATAGCGGTTACTCGACAAAGAACGTAACCGTCCGCGCCTACACCTCGTGGGGAGGTGCCAATGCACGTGCCCGCCGCGCTCCTGCGCTACAGGACGAGATTGATGTGACCCCAGGGCAGACTGCCGGCACATGGACGTTCACCATGCCAGGAGCCAACGTATGGGTGGTAGTGACCTATGCCAAGAACCTGCAAGACTCATGGATTCAGGCCATTGCCAACCAATACTACACAGGGTCGGCCATTGAGCCAGCCGTTACCGTAAAGGACGGCAACACCACACTGACTCAGGGAACCGACTACACCGTAACATACGAAAACAACGTGGAAGTAGGTACGGCCAACGTAACCGTCACTGCCGTCAACGGTTCCGACTACAGCGGCACAGCCAATGCGACGTTTAACATTGAAAGAGCAGAAAACAAACTTCTGAAAGAGCTCTACGAAGCCCTCGGTGACGATGTATGGACGGGCTACGGCGAACAGACAGGTGTCATCAGCTACAGCTGTGGTGACAAGCCCAACGAGTTCCGCGCAACATTCATGGGCGGTACATATACAATAGACTTGCCATTTAGCGATTTCACAACAGTAACTAAAAATGACAACGGCGACGGTTCTTACACCTATACGCTTGTAGTGAGCCTTCCTGCACAGACAGGCATGTCCCAGGAGACGTTGCATGTAACTACGAAGAACGGTGAAATCACCGAAATGGAGAGCGAGAATGCCGGCCTTGACATGAGCAAGGAGAACAGCGGCATTGACAGCTGGGCAGCACTGCAGACCGCCATGTCCACAGGTGGTGTCATCAAACTGACACAGAACATCACGGCAGAAAGCACCGACGCAGCACTGACCGTTCCTGCCGGCAAGACCGTCGTCCTCGAACTGAACGGACAGACCATCAACCGCGCGCTGGCCAATGCCACAGCAGACGGTAGCGTCATCATCAACAACGGCATTCTGGCCATCACAGACACAGAGGGTGGTAAGATTATCGGCGGTAACACCACAGGCAACGGTGGCGGTATCCTGAACAACGGCACGCTGACACTCTATGGCGGTGAAATCACAGGAAACAAGGCAGCAGGTCAAGGCGGTGGTGTTTATAACACAGTTGCTAACACAGCAACGGAAGGCTTCTGGATGACCGGTGGCCTGATTGACAACAACACGGCAAGCGGCTACGCAGCCATTGGCGGCGACGTCACCTTCAACAATCTGGTAGTCGTGCAAGTGAATGCCGACGGCACAACGCTCAGCTCAAAGACTGCAAAGGCAAACATGGCCGAATACAGCTACATCAAGCCCGTTATGCCCAACCCAGCAAAGTACGCCATCCTGACAGAGTTGTACGAAGCCCTTGGCGACGATGTATGGACAGGATACGGCGCACTGACGGGTGTCATCAGCTACAGCCGCGGTGACGAACCCAACGAGTTCCGAGCAACCTTCATGGGTGGAACCTATACCATTGACGTGCCCTTTGGCGATGTTACATCTGCCTCCAAAGTCGATAATAGCGACGAATCGTTTACATATACGCTGACGCTTGCTCTCCCTGCACAGACAGGCATGCCTTCCGAAACCGTGCATGTGACCGTGAAGAACGGCGAGATCACCGAGATGGATAGCGAAAACGCCGGCATCGAGATGAACAAGGAAGAAGGTCCGATTTCCGGTTGGTCCGCCCTGCAGGCAGCCATGAACAACGGCGGTGTAATCAAACTGGCAGAGGATGTCGTAGCAGAAAGCACCGACGCAGCACTGACCGTTCCTGCCGGCAAGACCGTCGTACTCGAACTGAACGGACATACCATCAACCGCGCACTGGCAAATGCCGCAGCCGAAGGTAGCGTCATCATCAACAACGGCATTCTGGCCATCACAGACACAGAGGGTGGTAAGATTATCGGCGGTAACACCACAGGCAACGGTGGCGGTAT
>DFKL01000146.1 GCA_002373535.1 Prevotellaceae bacterium UBA3646
ATACGAGTCCTCACCCTTGAAATTCAGTATCTCCCTCTCCCTCTCGACTATCAGGCGTACGGCAACGCTTTGCACACGCCCCGCACTCAAGGCAGGCTTCACCTTGCGCCATAGTACAGGACTCAGCTTGAAGCCGACTATACGGTCCAGTACGCGACGAGCCTGCTGGGCATTTACCAGGTTGCGGTCGATACGGCGTGGATTTTGGATGGCCTTCAGGATGGCATCCTTGGTAATTTCATGGAAAACTATACGCTTCGTGTGATTCTCGTCAAGACCCAGGACCTGCTCCAGATGCCAGCTGATAGCCTCCCCCTCACGGTCTTCATCGGAAGCCAGCCATACAGTCTCGGCCTCGGCCGCCATCTTCTTCAGGGACTGTACGACCTTCTGCTTGTCCGACGGAATCTCATATTCAGGTTCGAACGACTCCGTGTCAATGCTGAAATTCTTTTTTTTCAAGTCCCTGATATGTCCGTAGCTGGACTGAACCGTATAGTCGTCGCCAAGGAATTTCTCTATAGTCTTAGCCTTGGCAGGGCTTTCCACAATAACCAGATTTTTCTTCATGTTCCAATGGATAATTGCGATTTTGCGGACACAAAGATAAAGGAAATTTCCCACTATATTTCTTTTTTTTCGGTAAAAAATTGTGCCTATACATAATTTTATATATCTTTGTCTACGACAAAATCAAAGGCCGTATGATACAGGAATTTAACACGTATTTTCAGGCCCAGGCACCCATTATGCAGATGTACTGGGTAATCGCTATTTTCTCCAGCGTAGTATTCATTGTCCAGATGGCCCTCAGCTTCATAGGTCTCGGTGATGCCGGAGATGCCAGCGACGTCGATGTCAGCTTCGACGGAGACAGCGGAGGCGATGCCCTCGACCATAGCGGAGCCATGCATCTTCTCAGCATCCGAAACGTAATATATTTCATGCTGGGCTTCGGCTGGAGCGGAATCAGCTTCCACCGCGCCATAGACAACCAGTTCCTGCTGGGCATAGTCAGCATACTTATGGGATGCACGTTCGTAGCCATATTCCTGGCACTGTTTCGCCAGATGAGGAAACTGGAGAGCAACGGAGCCTTCGACATCAACGATTCCGTCGGTAAAGTCTGTCAGGTATACATGCGCATACCAGCCGACGGCATGGGCAAGGTACAAGTCAGTTTCAATGGCAGTATACAGGAACTGGACGCACGCAGCACCAGCCCGGACCCCATACCCTCCGGCGCCAAGGTACGCGTTACAGCAGTCGTCGGGCGCGTCCTGATAGTAGAGGAAGCTTGAAACAGAAAAACAGACCAAATTCATACATATCATGGAACTATTTGAAAACTTCGGAACAATGGCCGTCGTCATTGCCCTTCTGGTGGTAGCCATAATAGCCTTTCTGGCCAACCGCTACCGCAAGTGTCCAGCAGACAAAATCCTCGTAATCTACGGTAGCGGCAGCGGCAAGCGCAGCAGCAACTGCGTGCATGGCGGAGGCGCCTTCGTATGGCCCGTTATCCAGGACTATGCCTATATGAGCCTGACCCCTATAGGCATTGACGCCAATCTTACCAATGCCCTCAGCCGCCAGAACATCCGCGTAGACGTCCCATGCCGTTTCACCGTTGGCATAAGCACCGACCCCGAATACATGGCAGCCGCAGCCGAGCGCCTGTTGGGACAGAATGCACAGCAGATACAGGAAATGGCACGTGACATCCTGTTCGGCCAGCTGCGTCTCGTCATCGCCACGATGTCCATCGAGGAGCTAAACAGCGACCGCGACAAATTCCTCGAAGCCATAACCGCCAACGTCGAGGTCGAGCTGAAGAAGATAGGCCTGAAGCTTATCAACGTCAACGTAACCGACATCAAGGACGAGAGCGGCTATATCGAAGCACTCGGACAGGAAGCCGCAGCCAAGGCCATTAACGAAGCCAAGGTACGGGTAGCCGAGCAAGAGAAAGTCGGTGAGATAGGCAAGGCCGAAGCCGTCCGCGAGACACGCATACGTACAGCCGAGGCCAATGCACAGGCCGTCAAGGGAGAGAACGAGGCAAAGATCGAGATTGCCAACTCCGAGGCCAACCGTCGTGAACGCGAAGCCGAGGCACAGCGCAAGGCCGTTGCAGCAGAGAAGGTAGCACAAGCCCAGGCACTGGAGGAAGCCTATGCCGCCGAGCAAAAAGCCGAAGTGGCACGTGCAGATCGCGAACGCGCAGCACAGGCAGCCAACGTCCTCGTCAGCCAGGAGACCGAAAAGAAAAAGACCATCATAGCAGCCGAAGCCGAAGCCGAGAAGAAGCGCGTCAACGCCAAGGGCGAGGCAGACGCCATCTACGCCAAGATGGAAGCCGAAGCCAAGGGACTGTACGAGATACTCACCAAGCAAGCCAGCGGCTACGACAAGATGATACAGGCAGCAGGCGGCGATGCAACCAAGGCATACACACTCCTCCTGCTCGAGAAGCTCCCGGAACTCGTCAAGACACAAGTAGAGGCCATCAAGGGCATAAATATCGACAAGGTAACCGTCTGGGACAGCGGCAGCGGCAATGCAGACGGCAAGGGCGGCACAGCCGGTTTTCTGGCAGGACTGATGAAAAGCGTGCCACCACTCAGCGACCTCTTTGACCAGGCGGGAATGTCCCTTCCCGAATACCTTGGACGCTCAAAGGCAGAACCGCAGGCACCCACACAGCCGGCACCAGACGAAGAGTAACACTTCACCGCGGCATAATAGCATCCCCCCAGGAGTTAGTCACTTTGGGGGGATTTTTTATACCCCTCCATCTTTACCCTCCCCCAAAGAAGACGGCATCAAACCCCACCTTCCCATGTTGATAAGCATCTAAAAAACAGTAGTTTAGCAACAACAAAAACACAACAAACATAACACGCTGAAAAATCAGCATCATAAATGGTATATCAACGATATAAGAACGATAT
>DFKL01000091.1 GCA_002373535.1 Prevotellaceae bacterium UBA3646
GTACGGTTCAGCAGATAGATAATATCCTTCTGAGTGTGGAACAGTCGGCTGGTAACATCTATTGGGACATGCTCTTCCATCTGGATCAGCCGGAGCGTATGGAACTCTATAGCCGGAAGGTTGTGGAGACCAACCCAAACATTGTGGGCTGTGCCGTTGCTTTCGAACCTTATTATTATAAGGCATATGGCGAGTGTTTTATATCGTATGTGCACCGTGTAGATTCTAGCGGACTCAAAGTTTCCGACTCGCCTATTATTCAGCCTTCTACCTTTGGTAACGTTCCATATCCGAAACAGTCTTGGTACCATGAGTGTGTAAGGCAGAAACATCCTATATGGATTAATCCCATGGTGGATGCCAGTGACAATGATGACCCTATCATTACCTTCAGCTTACCTATTTATGACAAGGATAAGGTCGTCGGCGTGATTGGTGTTGATGTGTCGTTGCCTCGACTGACTCGGATCGTGGAGGAGGCAAAGCCTTCGCCTCATTCCTATGCCACAATGCTAGGTAGCGACGGCGCCTATATCGTGCATCCGGATACGTCTAGGCTTTATCATCAAACTATAGGCATGGTAGCCCAGAGTGAAGTGGAACCTTCGCTGCGAGAGACGGCCAAGGATATGATGGCGGGCAGGGCAGGCTATCGGGCCGTGCGCCTGAATGACAAGTCCTGTTACGTGTTCTATAAGCCGTTCAGACGATCAAATGTGCCAGGACGGTCAAACGAGGAATTGGGCTGGAGCATAGCTCTTGTATATCCAGAAAGTGATATCTTCGGTGTTTACAACCAGATGCTCTACTCTGTGCTGGTTATTGCGGTTGTGGGTATTATGCTGCTCTATTTTGCGATACGTTGTATTGTTCATCGTCACCTGTTGCCATTACGTGTCTTGGAACGGTCTGCCCATAGGATAGCAGAAGGACATTATGACGAGGTGGTGCCCGATGGTAAGCGTGACGACGAAGTAGGACTGCTACAAGACCACTTCCAGGAGATGCAGCAGGCATTGGCTGTGAATATCGATGAACTAAAACGGCTAACAACGTCGTTGCGCGACAAGGGTATGGTACTGGGAGAAGCCTATGAGGAAGCAAAGGAAGCAGACAAACTGAAGACGGCCTTCCTGCACCATATGACAGACAAGATGACTTATCCCGTGAATGCCATCTCTGCCAGCGTGAAGACGCTCTGTCGCAATGGGGGCATAGATAGGCAGACTACCGAGAAGGCAGCTGACGAAATCCAGCAGAAGGGAATGGAGATTACGACGTTACTCGACGAATTGCTCAATATATCACAGCAGGAATTAAAATGATAAGGAGATAAGGCTAATGGGAAAACTGACACATAGAATCCGACGTTCCTTGGCAACGAAGCTCAGTCTGGGTATCGTTCTGATGGCTGTTCCGGTATTTGTCATTTCCGTGGGTCTCCTTTTTGCGCAGTCGCTGTATAATCTCAAGGAGGAAACTGAAGGACGGGCAGCAAGTACGCTGAAGACAATGGAATTACGCAAGGCTGCTTTCGTCAGTACGGTGGAAACGGCGACAAATTCTTCTGACTGGCTTATCAAGGAGTTCATGCAACCTGACTTGTTGTTGGAGTTGACCCGTAGAGTTGTCATGCTGAATGCAAATGTCGATGGATGTTCCATTACCCTTGAACCAGATGTGCTGCCACAGGCCGGGCGCTATTTCTCGGCTTATTCTGTGAGAGCGGGTGATTCTGTGACTACAGTCAGGAAGGGTTCGTATGACTCTTATGCGAAGATATGGTATCGAACACCTAAAAAGACAGGTCAGGCCTGTTGGGTAGGCGCTTCATACTGCAAACCATTCTACGACGACAACGGTAAGCTGCTTGGTGTCATAGCTACCGAGTTGTCTGCTAAGAGACTCGCTGAGGCTGTGGATGAAGGAAAGGCCTATGCAGACTCGAAGATGAAGATAGGTCACTATTATCGACTGGCAGGCCTAATCCTGATACTTATCCTGTTGGGTCTCTTGCTGATTCTTCTTTTTACTCGTAAAATCGTGGACTATGCTATCAGGCCACTGAGGGACTTGCTTGAACAGACACAGCGGATGGCTGAGGGCGACTATAGCCAGCAGATTGCCTATACGGTGAAAGGGGATGTGGTGAGTCGGCTGCAAGACAGCTTTGCCAGGATGCAGGCATCTCTGAATAAGCATGTCAGCGATATTCAGCATATGAATGAGGAAATGTCCAGGCGTAATGATGAACTGGCCCAGGCCAGGAAGCTTGTTGAGGCGTCTGTTAATCAGAAGACTGCCTTTGTGCAGGATGTCTCCCATCAGATACGTACCCCACTGAATATCATTATGGGATTTTCTCAAGTGCTGTGCGATAGCGGCAATGATTTGTCGGCAAGGGAAGTGAAACAGCTGACTACCCTGATGGACCGTAATACGAAACTGCTTAATCGTATGATGATGATGTTGCTCGACAGTTCTGACTTGGGTCTCTCTGAGGAGATGAAGAGTCAGAAAGAAGAGCTGGTACAGGTGAATAGAATCGCACGTGAGAGCATCTCAAATGTATATGCCCAGTTCCCTGATTCCAGTATAGCCTATGCAACTTCTCTTTCCGATCAGTTCTCTTTGCGTACGAATAAGACATACCTTATCTACAGTTTGGGCGAGTTGATTTATAATGCTGCCAAGTATTCTGATGGGCAGCATATCATCTTGCGTGTAGTCAAGTTCGGAAAGATGGTAAGGTTTGTGGTGGAAGACAAGGGGCCCGGCATCAACTATGCCTATCGTAAACAGATGTTTGTGCCGTTTACGAAGGTGAACAGTCTTTCTGAGGGCCTTGGCCTCGGATTGCCATTAACTAAGCGCCATGCCCAGAATCTGGGTGGCGACCTCATGCTTGACACAAGCTATATTGAGGGCTGCCGCATGATTCTGGAACTTCCCGTTTAGAATGTAGTCTCTATCGTTTTCAGGTCTTTTGCCTGCGAACTGTTGCCGTAGAGTATCTGATAGGTACCCGGTTTGGTACGCATGGTGTTAGTCTCTGGGTCGAAGCATTCGAAACTCTTTTTGTTGAGTTTGATTGTGGCTGTAGCGGTCTGTCCGGCCTTTACCTCGATGCGCTGGAAGCCTCGGAGGGTCTTCAGCGGTCCTTCGGCATCCTGCGGGTTTCGGATGTAGAGCTGTATGATCTCCGTGCCGTCGCGACGGCCTGTGTTGCTTACAGGGACGCTTACCTCGATGTCGTAGGCTGTATCGTCCTTAGCCGACTTGTCGGCGGGTGTAATGCGTGCTTCGCCTATCTCGAAAGTCGTGTAGCTCAGTCCGTAGCCGAAGGCGAAGAGCGGATTATCGAAGTAGCGATAGGTGCGTCCCTTCATCGAGTAGTCTTCGTAGTCGGGTAGTTGTGCACTGTTTTTGTAGAATGTGACGGAAAGTTTACCACTGGGATTATAGTTGCCGAAGAGTACGTCAGCCACGGCAGTTCCACCTTCCTGTCCCGGATACCAAGCCTGTACAATGGCATCACAACTCTCGGTTTCTGGTTCCAGAGCGATAGCCGAACCGGAGCAGTTTACGTAGATTACCTGCTTGCCTGCAGCTTTCAGGGCTTTGAGGAAATCGCGCTGCACTTTGGGTAGTTCGATATCCGTACGGTCGCCACCCTTGAAGCCCT
>DFKL01000157.1:0-10336 GCA_002373535.1 Prevotellaceae bacterium UBA3646
CTTCTTTTTGGATGTGCCATTTTCTTTTATATTTTATACGTTTACTAATTCAGCTTTCGGGTATTGCCTTCCCGTCATTCCGATTTCGATTTCAATTTAGCCAGTTCCGCCCAACGGGGATCCGTCGTCCCTTCCCTGTCATGTCCTCCGAGTCGCCTCATCACCCCCTCGTCACACGCATTGTCTTCATGCACATGACGGATAGGTATTGCCAACGCAGCAACCTCGTACAGATACCATGCAAGGTCCAACACACCGGGATTCTCCTCAACGGTTATCACCTCGCCGTCATCACCGGCATCCGCGCCCAGCCTCACGCGCAGACTTTCATCCGCCCGTATCGGCTGGTCCATCAGGCCCAGGCAGCGGTCACATTCGACCTTCACCGTTCCGGTCAGTGCAATCTCTATGTCCCAGCAATCATCCCTGTCACACTCAATGCACACATCGGCACAGACTCTGCCCTGCTTGATTTCCATACCACCGACAGCGGAGAAGAAGGCATCCTCCAGCACCCACGAACGATGCGACACAGCACCCTCCGCCATACCTTTGAGGTCAACCTTATAGCTGTCCATAGTATCCATCGGCGTGCAAAGATACGCTTTTTTCCAATAACGGCAAGGCATTTTTTAATATTTTTTGCACAAACGGGCCATTTGCCGCAACGCATCTGCCAAAATTCAGCCAACGGCCAAAGAACGACATATCCGTCCGTCTGCATAGCACGATCCGATCCTATATGAACCTGTACACGACATGAGACATACACGCCATCGTTCGGTATAGCGTCGGCATACGCCACATGGCCATATCGGGATCTTAGGAAAAACTGACAATCCATGCCTACCAACCCGTCTGCTGCCACGACATCATCCCGTAGCAACGCAGGGAACGGAATTCCCTGTTCCACCCAGGAGCGTCATAGGATGCAGAAGGCACGTACATACTGATGCCACCATAATTGTCAGCATCCGTCATGTGATTGTGACGCGACCCGAAGTATACGGACGAATACTGGCTGTCCCAGGCACTGGCACGGTTTACATAAGGCACGGCACGCTCCCACTGGCGCACCCACGAGACATACTGTCCGTCCGTCATGACACTGTGCATCACCGAACGCATATCATACGGTACAGGGAGCATCCTTTGCCCAGCCTCGCCGCTGCCATAGGCCGGAGCGTACACCTGTGCGCTACTCACATCCGGCATCTCCTCCCTTCGGAACTGCGAAGCAATCACCTGTCTTGTCACGCTGCACAACCCAGGAACCTCGGAGGACCTCACGGCAGAAAGCAGCACCCCCTTAGCATCGGGATAGGCATCCGCATACCCTTGCAGTATCCCACCTACGTCAGCTTTACACATACTGCCCATTATCCTGTCGTAAGGCGCGCCATTGGCAGGAATCTCGGCAGGAGAGGCTATGATGTAATCCGTATAAGGATATAGCTGCACGGCAACCTCGATCGTCTGCATGAAACAGGCATCGAACATCAGGAACTCAAGATGCGGCAGATGCGACAGCACGCCCTCCAGCTGTCCAAGATCAAGCCACGTTCCGAAATTTGCCTGCGGCGGACTCGTGACATTGCTGCCGTTATCGACAATCACAGAACGGTTCGGAGACCTGGACCAACCCGTACCGTGACTCCATATTACCAAAGAATACGACTTCGAGGGAAACGACTCGACCAAATCCTGCATCCTGCGCACGACGACGGCACTGTCGGCACTGTCCTCGTCATTCTCATACTCCTTCCACACACTATACTTGCCATGGCTCAAAAGATACACAGAGGGAGCAAACTGAGCATCCCGGTACACAACCACCCTACAGTCCTCAGGAATGTCACCGACGGCATCATGCATCTCCTGCAAGTCGCCAATGGAATACGCAGCCAGGGAATTCTCCGCCCCCATCCATACTATCACCGTATGACTGACACCCTCCGAATCGTCAGGAAGAGAAAACTCATCCGTACACGCGACAAGCAAGGCACACCCGCACAGCATCACCAAGACAGACAACATATCACACTTCAGCGACATCATAACGGACACAAAGATACGACTTTTTTGCACAATAAACACACACGGACATACGTTATTAGCATAAACCGTGCCTACATGCAATGGACAGATAGAATCAAGCAGGTCAAGATACTGCTCATAACGATAGCGATACTGCTCAGCATCGCCTCACTTGTCGTAAGCCACTACCTGGTACGCGACCTCAAGAACGAGGAGCAGATCAAGATGGAGACTTGGGCAGACGCCATGCGCAGCCTGGAGGCAGCAGACGAAAACACCGACGTAGCACTCATCCTGCGCGTACTGAACAGCAACAATACAATACCCGTAGTCGTCTACGACCAAGACGGCGCCATAGAGATGGAACGCAACGTAGACGGAGAGCTGCGCAACAGTCAGCACGCAATCCGCATCAATCTCGGAAAGGACGAATGGCTCGACGTATGCTATGACGACAGCCTCATGCTTCAGCGCCTTGCAGCATGGCCATACGTACAACTCAGCGTAGTCCTGATATTCGTGGTCGTTGCAATATTTGCCCTGCTCTCGAGCAAGAAAGCAGAACAAAACAAGGTATGGGTAGGCCTGTCCAAGGAAACCGCGCATCAGCTCGGCACGCCAATCAGCAGCCTTATGGCATGGGTAGAAGTACTGAAAGACACATACCCCGACGACCAGCTGATTCCGGAAATGGACAAGGACGTAAAGCGCCTGCAGCTTATAGCCGAGCGATTCAGCAAGATAGGCTCACTGCCGGAACTGAAAAAGACCGACCTCAACGAAGTCATCGCACACGTAGTCTCATACATCAGCCGCCGCACCAGCAATCGCGTAGACATCAAGACAGACATAGGAGGCGAGGACATAGAGGCATTCATATCAGCACCCTTGTTCGAATGGGTCATAGAAAACCTCTGCAAGAACGCCATTGACGCAATGAACGGACAGGGGAGCATCACTATTGCTGTACGAAAGGAAGCATACTGCATCTCGGTAGAAGTCACAGACACCGGCAAAGGCATAAATTCCAGCCATTTCAACGATGTCTTCACACCGGGATTCACGACCAAAAGCCGCGGATGGGGCCTGGGGCTATCGCTGGCCAAACGTATTGTGGAAGAGTACCACAAGGGGCACATCTACGTAAAAAGCAGCACACTCGGCGTAGGCACGACCTTCAGGATAGAACTCACGCAATAGCCCCCAGCACAGGCCGACGGCTATCTCTTGTAGTAACTTAGCCTGCATCTCACCTCGACACGCGGATAGTACTTACGCTCTCCGTTGACGACCTTTTCCAGTCTGTCCAGAGTCTTGCGCGTCATCCTTGACGGCTTTTTCTTTTCCTCTGCCACCCTTTTACGTGCCTCAGCAAGAAAATCTCCCAGGCTGACAGGATTGGGGTTCAGGGCATAGAACGTAGGAAGGTAAATACCTTCACCCA
This sequence comes from Prevotellaceae bacterium UBA3646, assembly GCA_002373535.1. Taxonomy (GTDB): domain Bacteria; phylum Bacteroidota; class Bacteroidia; order Bacteroidales; family Bacteroidaceae; genus Physcousia. The sequence goes on from DFKL01000157.1 coordinate 3,482, forward strand.
CGTCGGTACAATCCATTATCTGGCTCCCGAAACGCGATTTTACGGCCATGTGCCTTATACCCCAGTCACCCTCCACCACATGCAGCAAAATAGTCTCCTTGCTCTTCTCGTTCCTGTTGCGGAAAGCCAGCACCCTGACCGTCTTGCCGTCCTCCTCGATCGTCTCCTGGATACTCACGTCGTACCTCTCACGGTTCTTTGCATTAAGCAGGCTGCCGTCACCGTAAATAACGTCGTACGGATTGACCGAAGCCGTACGCAGCAGCTGCTCCTGAACCTTCTTAGGCATGGCAGGCTTGCTTCTCACCACTCGCTTGTTGTGAAAAGTAACCTTCCCGTCAGCATACCTGATGTCCGCATACAGCTGTGCATCTATCTTCTGCTGTTCCAGGGCGAAATTCAGCAAGGCGCCATGACGTGTCAGCCGCGCAGCCATCCTGATCAGGAACATAACCTTTCCAGGCATGACATCAGGAATGAAATCCATATCCTGACTGTAGAGGAAAGCATTGGCACGTGCGGTGAAACCGTTAATTTTGGCACGGTTCTCCCTGGCACGACGCGCCACCTGTCCCATAATCACATTTACGCGCCCAGTAGCATCCGGCGTTACCACCACCTCATCCAGGACACGAGTACGTTCCTCAATATCCTGAGCCACGACACAGACACAGCCGGCAAAGGCTACGGTGAATATAAGAAATCTTTTCATAATCGCATCTGTCATTCGTTACGAAAGGCAAAGATACAAAAATAAGCAAGCTTTGTGTTAATATACCTTATATCTTAGCAAATGTTACATTTTTTTAGTACTTTTGCGTGAATTTGTAACAAAATAACATACTATGCTATTCTCCAAGGAAACATACATCAGCCGTCGTCAGGCACTTGCCGACCGGATAGGACACGGAATCATCATACTGCCTGGCAACAACACATCTCCATGCAACTATCCCGCCAACGGATACAAATACCGTCAGGACAGCACATTCCTGTACTATTTCGGACAACACCGCGAAGGACTCGTAGGCGTGATTGACGCAGACGAGCGCAAGGAATGGCTTATAGGCGACGACATCGATATCGAGGATATCGTATGGTATGGCAGCGTGGACAGCGTATCCGACATGGCTGCAGAGGCCGGCGTATGCAACTCTGCCCCTATGGCCAGGCTCAGGGAACTGACCGACAATGCAATAAAGCAAGGACGCAAGGTGCATTTCCTGCCCCCCTATCGTCACGACCTGATGATTCAGATAACGGACCTTCTGGGCATCCATCCATCGGGGCAGCGTGCAGCTGCCAGCATGGAACTGATACATGCCGTGTGTGACCAGCGCGCAGTAAAGACAGCCGGTGAGATTGCCGAACTCGAGCGAGCCTGTGAAATAGGCTACAAGATGCACACCACCGCAATGCGAATGGTCAGCCCGGACGTTACCGAGCAGGAGATAGCAGGAACCATCAGCGGCATTGCTGAAAGCTACGGCTGCAAGGTATCATTCCAAAGCATCGTGAGCATGCACGGTGAAATCATGCACGGCTATCCCGGTCCTGACAAACTTGAAGCAGGACGTTTGCTGCTGTGCGACTGCGGAGCTGAGACCAACGAGAACTATTGCAGCGACCATACACGTACCACACCGGTAGACGGAGTCTTCAGCCAACGCCAGAAAGACATATACAGCATCGTCGAGGAATGTCACGACTACGCCCTAACACTGGCCGCACCCGGCGTCCGCTGGTGGGACGTACATTTCGGTGTATGCCGACTGATGACGGAACGGCTCAAGGAACTCGGCCTGATGAAAGGTGACACGGACGCCGCAATAGCAGCAGGTGCACACGCTATGTTCATGCCTCACGGATTGGGACACATGATGGGAATGGACGTACACGACATGGAAGGATTCGGTCAAAGCATCATAGGTTTCGACGAAGAGACCAGGCCCAACCTGGAACAGTTCGGCACCAACTGCCTGCGTTTCGGACGACGCCTGCAGGAAGGATTCGTAATGACAGACGAACCAGGCATATACTTCATCCCCGCCCTGATCGACGAATGGCGTACCAAGGGACACTGCAAGGAATTCCTAAACTTCGACATGCTTGAGACATACAAGGACTTCGGAGGAATACGCATCGAGGACGACATTCTCATAACCAAGGACGGATGCCGTTTCCTCGGCAAGGACCAGATACCATATCATATTGCAGACGTAGAGGCTTTCAAGGCATCAAGATAGACGACAAACAAACCAAAATACATAAAACAGATGAAAAAAATCATGATGATGGCAGTAGCGGCAATATGCGCACTGCCCACAATGGCACAGACCAACGACTCTCTCGTTTTCGAGACCGTTATCGCGAACCCGGTAACCAGCATCAAGAACCAGAACAACTCAGGCACATGCTGGTCCTACTCATCACTGGCATTCCTGGAGAGCGAGGTCCTGAAGAAGAATCCTAAGATCAAGGACATAGACCTCTGCGAGAGTTTCCTTGTCAGCAAGACATACACAGACCGTGCCGACCGCAACGTACGTACACACGGAGACGCAAGCTTCAGCCAAGGCGGCAGCTTCTACGATGCAATCTATTGCATGGCCAACTATGGCCTGATTCCCGAGGGCAACATGCCCTACCCCAACACATTGTACGGAGACAGCCTGTTCAATTTCACAAGCTTCTTCCCGCCGATGGAAGCATACATCAAGGCAATAGCCAAGAGCGAGGCAAAGAAAATCAACCCTATCTGGAAGAAAGACGTCCAGGGCATGATCGACAACTATTTCGGACAGTGCCCCGAGACATTCAAGTACGAAGGCAAGACATACACCCCACAGTCTTTTGTCAAGAATTACCTGAAACTTGATCCAAACGACTATGTATCCCTGACGAGCTACACCCATCACCCTTTCTACAGTTCATTTATCCTGGAAATCCAGGACAACTGGCGCTGGGCAAGCAGCTACAACCTGCCTCTGGACGAGTTCATGCGCGTAATGGACGAGGCTGTGAGGAACGGCTGGACATTTGCATGGGGTGCAGACGTCAGCGAGGAAGGCTTCAGCCGCCGCACTGGCAAGAACCGCTGCGTGGCTACGGTTCCCGACACCAAGAGCAAGGCTGGCGTAGGCAGTGACCAGAGCCGCTGGACAGGCGAGAAGGCAGGAGCCAAGATATCCGAGGCAGACGGCGCCGGTGAAAAGGTTATCACCCAGGAGATGCGCCAGTTGGGATATGACAACTGGACGACTACGGACGACCACGGAATGCAGATCTACGGCATTGCTAAGGATCAGAACGGCAAGGAGTACTTCATGATGAAGAACTCATGGGGCGAATATGGTCCATACAAGGGCTTCTGGTATGTAAGCAAGCCATACGTGGCCTACAAGACCATGAACATCGTCATCAACAAGAACGCCATTCCAAAGGATATCCGCAAGAAGCTGGGTATCTGACAGACATAGTTTCCGTTGAATTACCGTTGGCAATTTAAGGAGCCCACACGTAATCAGCAGGAACAAGCCAAAGCCCTGTCACATCAACTGGGAATAAGTCCCATATTGGGACGGCTCCTGGTTGACCGTGGCATAACCGACACAAAGCAGGCGGGAAAGTTTTTCCACCCGCAGCTGTCAGACCTTCCGGACCCATTCCTGTTTCGCGACATGGAGATTGCCGTCAGACGCATAAACGAGGCACTGGGCAGGAAGGAAAGGATAATGGTATATGGCGACTACGACGTAGACGGAGTCACCGCAGTAGCACTCGTATACAAGTTTCTGCACCAATACAGCAACAACATCGAGTACTACATTCCGGACCGCTACGAAGAAGGCTACGGCGTATCACTACAAGGCATTGACCACGCCTACGAGTCAGGCGTAAAGCTGATTATAGTCCTGGACTGCGGCATAAAGGCAGTCCGGGAAATATCGTATGCGCGTGACAAAGGAATAGATTTCATAATCTGCGACCACCACGTACCAGATGCCCAACTGCCACCAGCCGTGGCAATCCTGAATGCCAAGCGCACAGACGACACCTATCCATACGGCGACCTTTGCGGCTGCGGAGTCGGGTTCAAGCTGATACAGGGATTTGCCAGGAGCAACGGCATCCCTTTCTCGCACCTGATACCGCTGCTTGACCTGTGTGCCGTAAGCATAGCTGCCGACATAGTTCCAATTATGGGCGAGAACCGTATTCTGGCATACCACGGACTACGACAGCTAAACCAGTCGCCATGTGTGGGACTGAAAGCCATTATGAACACAGTAGGGATGGAAGGGAAGGAAGTCACCCTCTCGGACATCATATACAAGATAGGTCCCCGCCTGAATGCCTCCGGACGCATTGAAAACGGGCGCGAGTCCGTATCCCTGCTGGTCGAGACCGACATGGAGGCTGCAGAACGCAAGGCCGCACAGATAGACCATTACAACGAGCAGCGCAAGGACCTGGACAAGGTCATGACCGAGCAAGCCAACCAGATCGTAGAGACGCTGGTACATCGCAGTGAGCACAAAGGCATAGTAGTCTACAACGAAGAATGGCACAAAGGAGTCATCGGCATTGTAGCATCACGCCTTACCGAACTGTTCTTCCGTCCGGCTGTAGTTCTGACACGCGACGGTGACTTTGCAACAGGCTCGGCACGCTCAGTAGCCGGATTTGACATATACGCTGCCATAGAAAGCTGCCGCGACATATTGGAAAACTTCGGCGGACACACTTACGCAGCAGGTCTGACCATCAAGGCAGACAAAGTCGAAGAATTCAAGCAAAGATTCGAGGAATACGTAGACACGCACATACTTCCAGGACAGACAGACGCCATGCTGGAAATCGATGCCACTATATCATTCCGCGAGATAGACCGCAAGTTCTTTTCGGACCTGAAACGCTTCCAGCCGTTCGGTCCCGAGAACACCAAACCTCTTTTCTGCACACGGCAGGTATACGACTATGGCACCAGCAAGGTCGTAGGCCGAGAACAGGAACACATACGACTGGAACTTGTAGACAACAGGAGCAGCAAAGTCATGAACGGCATAGCATTCGGACAGAGCAGCCAGGCAAGGTACATAAAGACAAAACGCTCCTTCAATATAGTATACTCCATCGAAGAAAACACCTACAAGCGAGGAGAAGTCCAACTGCAAATAGAGGATATTGAAACATCAGGGCTCGACTAATACATGCAATGACAACGGTGCAGGAAATGAAGACTGCTTCCTCCATATCCTGCAGCACTACTGGGGGTACGACAACTTCCGTGGCATCCAGCGCGATATCATAGAAAGCATCGCGTCAGGACACGATACACTGGGACTGATGCCCACCGGGGGAGGCAAGAGCATAACATTCCAGGTACCGGCACTGGCACAGCCGGGAATCTGCCTGGTCATTACACCGCTCGTCGCACTCATGAAAGACCAGGTAGGCAGACTGCGACAGCTGGGAATCAAGGCAGCAGCCGTACATTCCGGAATGAAACACGACGACATTGTCGCAACCCTCGAGAACTGCATTTTCGGCGACTACAAGTTCCTCTACGTATCGCCCGAACGCCTCTCCTCGGATCTTTTCCTCGTCAAGATGCACAGCATGAAAGTCTCGATGCTATGCGTAGACGAGGCACACTGTATCTCACAATGGGGATATGACTTCAGACCGTCATACCTGCAGATACCGGAAATACGCAAGGAACTGCCCGGTGTTCCTGTCCTCGCACTCACGGCGTCAGCCACACCACAGGTAATGCAAGACATACAAGACAAGCTATCGTTCAGCAACGGCAATGTATACAAGATGTCGTTTGAGCGCAAGAACCTGCATTACTCCGTAATGGACGTCATGACGATACACCAGGGACTGGAATACCTGCTGGAACACCACACCGGGCCGGCGATAATATACACATCCAAACGCCAGACGGCGGAAGAAACAGCCTCATGGCTTACATCGCGCGGATATTCCGCAGCACGATATCATGCAGGAATAACAGAACTGGAGAAAGATTACCTGCAACGGGACTGGCAGGAAGACCATACACGCATCATGGTTGCGACCAATGCATTTGGAATGGGCATAGACAAGAGCGACGTACGCCTCGTAATTCACATAGACCCACCGGAAAGCATCGAGCAATACTATCAGGAAGCAGGACGGGCAGGACGTGACGGAAAACCAGCATACGCAGTACTCTTGTGTGAAGGAAAGGAGAACAGGACTCTGGAGCGACGCCTGCGAAATGCATTCCCGCCGAAAGAAGACATACGCAACCTGTACGACCATATATGCTACTACCTGCAGATAAGCATAGGCTGCGGAGCCGGCATAGACAGAGAATTCAACATACACGAATTCTGCTACAACTTCCACCATAGCTACGCACAGATACACGGTGCGATGGAAATACTCCAACTCTCAGGATACATCCAATTTACCGACGAGGAAGAGACCAAGTCCCGGCTCACCATACTGGCAACACGCTCAGAATTATACAACAGCATACATGGCAGCAGCGAACAGCTGTTCAACTACATGCTGCGACGCTATACAGGAATCTTTCAGGAAATGGTCTATATAGACGAGCAGGCCATTTCCTATGCGACAGGGATTCCCACACGTGAGATATACGAGAAACTCCGCGCACTAACGATGTCACGCATAATTACCTACATCCCACGCAAGAAGACCCCATACCTACGACTTACACGACAGCGTGTAGAAGGAAAAGACATAGTCATCCCACACCATGTATACGAGGAGCGCAGGGAACGATATGCACGACGCATAGAAAGCATGACAGACTATATCAACGACAGGAGTACCTGC
>DFKL01000157.1:10393-10660 GCA_002373535.1 Prevotellaceae bacterium UBA3646
CCTGCCGTACCAGGAAGATACTTAACTACTTCGGGGAAAAATACAAAAAGGAATGCGGCAACTGCGACGTATGCCGGAGCAAGAACTATACGCCACCTGAAGAAGACAAGTACCAGGCCATACGTAACGACATTATAGACCAACTGGCCGACGGTCCGCTGTACGGCTATCAGATAAACCTTAATGCCTATGAGCCGGCAGACATAGATTTCGTGGTACGCTGCATGACCAGCGAAGGCGAACTGGGGCAGGAAGGATTGAAACTGA
>DFKL01000030.1 GCA_002373535.1 Prevotellaceae bacterium UBA3646
ACTTCGCCAATGGTGACATGGTAGGCCACACCGGTGTCTACACCGCCATCGAAGCCGCCGTCCGCGCCGTAGACCAGTGCGTCAGCGAAGTCGTAGAGACAGCCAAGCAGGAAGACTACGAAGTCATCATCATTGCCGACCACGGTAATGCCGACAACGCACTCAATCCGGACGGCAGCGCCAATACCGCACATTCCCTCAATCCAGTCCCGTTCATATACGTCACCAGCAACAAGTCCGCCACGGTCACCGACGGAGTCCTGGCAGACGTAGCCCCATCCATTCTCCACATCATGGGGCTCAGACAGCCGGCCGAGATGACAGGCCATTGCCTTATTACCGATTAGCAGGGAAGAGTAGGGCATCAATGGTCAAGATAGAACCCACATGGGGCCGTATACTAAAGGATGAGTTTGAGAAAGACTATTTTCTCAAACTCATTCACTTTGTCAGACAGCAATACACCACCCAAGTCTGCTATCCTCCCGGCCCGCTCATCTTCAACGCCTTCTGGCAGACACCCATAGATCAGGTCAAGGTCGTCATCCTCGGCCAAGACCCCTATCACGGACCCGGACAGGCACACGGACTCTGTTTCAGCGTACGAGACGGAATACCCTTTCCCCCCTCGCTCAAGAACATCTTCCAGGAAATACACGCCGAGACCGGAGCCCCCGTCCCTGCCACCGGCGACCTCACACGCTGGGCACGCCAAGGCGTCTTCCTCCTCAACACCTGTCTCACCGTCCGTCAGCACCAAGCCTTCAGTCACAGCAACCAAGGCTGGGAAACATTCACCGACGCCGTCATCAGCACCATCAGCCGCCACTGCAACAACGTTGTCTTTCTCCTTTGGGGAGCGCCTGCCGGACGCAAGGCGACACTCATCGACCCCCACAAGCACCACATCCTCACATCCGCCCATCCCAGTCCCCTCTCGGCATACCGCGGTTTCTTCGGCAACAACCACTTCATCCGGTGCAACGACTATCTCGTCCGTCACGGTAAGCAACCCATCCAATGGTAAGACACCAGATTCCCCCCATGCTCATGGTCGGCGACGTCATCGTACACACCGACATCATCACCGAACGCTTCTGCTGCGACATAGACAAATGCCACGGCCGCTGCTGTCAGGAAGGTGATGCCGGAGCCCCCGTTACTATCGATGAAATCGCTCAGATAGAACAAGAACTTGACACCCTGTGGCCACATCTCACGGCCACAGCACAATCCGCCATCGACCGCCAAGGCGTCGCATACCCCGACCCCGAAGGCGAGATGGTCACAACCATAGTCGCCGGCCGCGACTGTGCTTACCGCGGATGCAACGGATGCCTCCTCCGCACCAAACCCCTCAGCTGCCACCTGTACCCCATACGCGAGAAACAATTCACCTCCGGACTCACGGGCATTACCTACCATCGTTGGGACATCTGTCGCGACGCAGTCCTCAAAGGTCAGGCGCAGGACATTCCCCTCTACGTATTCCAACGCGAGCCTCTCATACGCCGTTTCGGCAAACAATGGTACACCCAGCTCGAAACCACCGTCGACCAGATGAAGAAACAAGGTCTCATCTGATCTCTAATCACTCCCCTTGACTTCATGACGGCATAATACATCACTACCATACCCACGTTCTGGGCGAGGGCGAGAGCGAACGGACAATGGACGTTGAGCCACACCTGAATGTCGTGCCACGAACAGATGGCGGATAAAATCATAATGACCGTCGCAGCCTCTGTCAACCAGCGAGGCAGACCATTATTCAATACTTCTGTTTGCTTCTCTTCCATGTCGGTTTTTGACTTAACTCTACAAAGGTACGAATTTCAGTCAAATGTGCCATTTAAGTACGGAATATGTTGAAAGTGACCAATTCTTTATCACGGATTTGAGCGGTCAGAAAAAAACAGGAGGAAAACTACTTCATTTTCCTCCTGCTCGATTGTCTTATTGAAAAGTCTTTCCCGGTTTATCCAACCAGTTGGTTGCGTGCAGTGGTGATATCATTGGTCATCTTTGTAATGTCAGCCTTCAGCTCTTCGACAGTTGTCGAATTAAGCTTCTCCAGCGGCTTTATAGCCTCGCTTACCTCTACCAGTTCGGGATCGTATTCAACCAGGCGGTTGATGGCATCCTGCAGCAGGGCAATGCGCAGAGTCAGGTTTGCTACGGCATCGTCGTCAAACGACGGCAGGAACTTCTCCTGGTTCTGGCACAGGATATACATCTGCTCAACCAGAGACGTAGCCACAGCCTGCCAAAAGTAGTTCAGGCGACCGGCCTTTACCTCGGCATCATATATTTCCTGGCTTTCAACCACCAGATTACCGTCCTGGGCAAAGATGCGGAATCCTGGATCGTTCACGTCACGCAGCAGCTGAGCCGTAGCCTCGTTATATTCCTTGACATCCATGTCGTACATCTCGGCAATAGCCTGGTCGATGCTCAGTGCAACCAGTACGCGATACTTTTCGCTCAGGGTGATAGCCTCCTTGGCAACCTTTGGTGACAGCAGGTAGTCAGGCTTGACCTTCTTCTCCTCGTCCGTCAGTTTCAGCTCGCCGTTCTTTGTCTGTTCCAGCATAGGCAGAGCCTTCAGTCCGCCCAGTACGCTGGCAATGCTGTCTAACTGCACCTTGATGCTTTCCTCTATCTGCTCCTGCTCAAAACTCTTCACGGTGTCCTGGCCTTCGCCTTCCTTCTGAGTCTTGCCGCCGCAGGATACCAAGGCTATGGCACAGACGGTCATCAAAAGAAACTTAGCTTTCTTCATAGTTGATAATTTTTTGTTGGTTAGTTAAATTTATTTTATTTTGTACGTTTACGCATTTTATCAGTTGTTGTTTTCTTTTCTCACGTAGCGTCCTGGAACATCAGCCACGAGCATTACCGTCAGGACAAGGCACATAATATACAAGATGCAGATGTTGAACCATAATGTGGGGATATGATATTTTCCCACAATCTTCTCGCTGCTGTAGAACGGTGCGTTACCCCAGTGAGTGAGCGGGGTCAGGAACACAAATCCACACTGTGGCACTATATGGTTGTCAACGACTTTGACCAGCGAGCCGCTGCCTGCTCCTGTCACCATGTTAGTGAGCTGGTCGTTGGTATTGGCTTTCCTGATAGCCTGCTGTTCATCCCTTGTCGTAGACCTTATCATGCGGTTCAGCATCCTGTCAGCCTGCAATGTCGCTTTGTTGCCAAGGTCAAAGAGAGCATCCTCGGCACGTTTCAGGTAGGAATTAATCTCCTCATACGTATCCTTGCCGCGGAACGGCTCTATACCGGCATATCTGGAAACGATGTCTATACTGTTGTGTACGGTTTCCAGATGACATTTCCTTACCTTCTTGCCTTTCCTTATTTCGTCCCTCATCGTCTCTATCTGCGACTGAAGTTCCCACAGATAGCCGTGGATGTAGAACTGCGTCTCATACTTGTCCTTGTCATATTCGAAGTATGGAGCCTCGAACTCATTGTCCGTATACGTCGTTACCGCCAAGGCCTCGTACGCCCATCGCGACGGAATCAGGTTTCCTACCAGCGGCACGTTTCCCGTCGTGCTTTTTGGCGTCAGGTCGTTGAAGTTCACTACCACTCCGCAAAGCAGGATTTGCGGAATTAGCAGTATTGGTATCGTTATGTATATAGCCACTACGCTGTTCAGGCACTGGGATAGCAGCAATCCTACCAGATTGCTCAGCAGTGCGACAGAGAACAGGACACCCCACCATACCATGAACAGTCCGTTAACCTCCATTATGGCATTGCCTATCAGTACAAACAGCATCGTCTGGACCAGCGAGACGAAAGCCGAGAAGACAATCTTGCTTGCAATGTAGCTTCCATAGTCGAGCTGCAGGAACTTCTCGCGTCGCAGCAATGCACGTTCGCGGATAATCTCCTCCGCCGAGCCGCTCATGCCTATGAACGTAGCCACGATTACGGCCATAAAGATATATGAGACGAAGTTCTTGTTCTCCATCAGCGTATATCCGCTGTCAGGCGCATACCTCGTAAGCATGGCACAGATGACAGCCAGAAGCGGGGCAACCAGGGTGGTAATGAGCAGATATTGCACGTTCGTAATCTTTGTCCTTACGTTCCGTTCCAGGAATATGGCAAACTGCTTCCATCTTCCGGGACGCTTCTGTATCGAGTGTGGAACAGGCCTTTGCACCGGGGGATTGCCAGCATTGCGCATATCTTCTTCCTTCTCCCTCTCCTTGCGCCTTTCCAGATACAGCTCATGCCATTCCTGCGGGCTTACCTTTCTTTTCTCGCTTACCTCTCCCGAACCGGTCAGGGCCTTTTCGTCAATGATGTTCAG
>DFKL01000158.1 GCA_002373535.1 Prevotellaceae bacterium UBA3646
TATATCGACAACGGCTCAGGTTTCGTGGAGTGGGATTATGAGAGAGACCCAGACCAGTTTGATGTCGGACAGGGTCCGGCATGTGCGATAGTTGACTACGACTGCTGTACGAAGAGCGAGGCAGACGGCAGCAAGCGCAACTGGAACTACAGGAAGGGCATCTTCATCACTATGGAGGGATACGATTATGACAGATGGGTAGTGGACCATAGCTACCACTGGATGAATGACGGCGTGTTCATCGACGGAACCGCCGCTGGCCGTTCGCTTCCGCTCCTGGTGCTCACTTCGAGGGCTTCCGCCTCGTATGACAACGGATGCTTCTGCATCGGCGGAAGCTCGTCTGGAATGAGCTATGTTGATTCGCATCTTGACAATCTTTACAACAACGACTGGAATATTCCCTGGGGAGGGGAAACACGGAATTACGCCATCCCCGCCTTCAAGAACGGGAAATGCTGCCTGAAAGTAATCCTGCGCGTCGGCGACAAGTATTTCAACGGAACGTCATGGCAGTCATCCTTGGATGACTTCGCTTTCTACATCGGTTCATCCGACGACTACCAATCATCGAAGGGTGACACAGGAAAGGTGTGGAACACAAAGTACCTGCATCAGCCTTACAACGGGGCAGACGGCTTCGTGATTCCCATCACAGAGCACCTGGAAGGCAAAGTGCAGCTGATAATACCAGGTGACTGCCTGCCTGGTCTTAACGACATCGTACACTCCACCGTGGACACGGACGAGCACCCGCCTCATTCTGGTTATACATTCGGCGTGTTCGCCACTCTCGCGCTCTACGGGCTTAAGATTGACTATGTGGCAGACACCTCAACGGTTGTTGGCGATGGCGACAAGAAGACGAACAGATACCAGACGATCGCCAACAAGGACTTCGTCGAGGACAGGGAGGTAAGCCTGAAGATAGCATCGGACAACAACAACGCAGCCGGCTATGCCATCCTGCATGACGCCGCAGGCAACGCAGTGAGCCAAATCACCTACACCGACGGGGCTGAGAGACCAGAGGAGCGGCTTCTCGCATCGATGAAGAGCCATTACGGGAAGGTGCAGCGGAAACTCACCCTGAGGGTCAGGATGGGCAATGTGCTGCCTTATGACACCATCACTTACGGTGGCGTGGTTTATGCCGTCACAGGAGTTAAGCATAATTACCGGGACGCGAACAGCGAATTAACTTTAATCGAGATATGAAACTGAAAGGACGCAATCTGATAGTCTTCTGGCGCGACAGCAACACGGAGGATTTCACCACGCTGGCATACGCCACGCAGTGTGAGCTTGAGGTGAGCGCGGACACCGTGGAGGTGGCATCGCCTGACACTGGAGCCTGGAAGACATACAAGAAGAAGAGAAAGGGCTGGGAGGTGACCGAGGCGAAGCTCATGAGCAAGCTCAGCGAGGCAGACTTCATCGCCAAGGTGGCGAGCAACTCCATGGTGGAGGTGATGGTGGCATCGGTGAGTGATGTGAGGCAGGACAGGGAGGCTGGCGACTATGCCCCCGACCTGCACTTCGGAAAGGTGGGAACCGCCATCGTGACCAGATGCACCATAACAGGCAACAACGGCGATTTCGTCAACGTGTCGATGCAATTGCTTGGCTCAGGCGAATTGCGTGACATATTGGACACAGGCTATTACGACAGCCCATTCTGCGCAGGGTTCCTGGAGGCTTCCGCTGTCGGCGACATTGACTTGTCAGCTATGGATTACAGATATACCAGGACTGCGGTCGGTGGTTCTTACAGCTGGAGCAATCCTGTGCGGGGTTTCTACTTGTGGGTGTGTGTTCCTACGGCTTACACACAGCCTTCAGGGTTCAGCTCGTCAGGCTTCGAGGTGCCGATGACGACATACACGAGGACGATTGACGGCACCGCATACACCTGCTACCGTAGCGATGCACGGATCATCGCCGGACTCCATAATATTACGTTAACAACTTAAAAACAGATATAATATGGCAAAAGTAAATGTGTACGGCGAGCTGAACTGCGCTGAGGTTGACGGTAAGCTGGCGAGGACTGACCAGATATATGACTACGCAAAGGGAAAGTATCAGTCGGAGATAAATGATTCTGTTAGCGCGGCGACACAAAGCGAAATCCAAGAGGCAATACAGCAACTTGAGACCACGCTTGATGACCTGCAGGAGGCTGAGGCAAGTGCTGTGAGTGACGCGCAGGCTGCGATTGGAGAATCCAAGGAAGACGCGCTGGAGGAAATAGCACAGGCGATTGAGAATCTGGAAGTGCATTACGACATTGAGACGGACAAGGGCGCAGTCAAGGATGTGCAGCTGAAGGATGGGCAGGGGAATAAGCTGATGCCGAGGACGAAATTTAAAAATATAGAAGGAGCAGGTCAAACAGGAATGATTTGCGAAGATGATGCGGACTTTTCAATTTCTGATTTGAAAGGGCATAAGATTGTTGAAATTAAAGACGGTCACATCAAGACAAAAAACTTTGATTCGCGTAGTATTTCTAACAATTTTAAGCCTTTTCAGCATCGTATTCCATTCAAGGTAACAGTAGATGTTACAAACTTCTTAGCTGATGATTTTGATGCTGTTGATGTAAACACTTATGTGCAGCCGACTTATTATGATGACAATTGTGTGATATACCTTCCAGACAACTATACTCAGGGTGGTAACCCTGTTAAAGCTATCATATACTGCAAACATGGGGCTTCTACAATCACAGAAGCAAGTGATGATTTATTTGATGCCAGTTCAAATATGGGGAAGATATTCCCTTATCTCGTCAGTCTTGGTTATGCTGTAATCGCAGCAGATGGTCTTCCTGATGGGTGGGCTGAATCATTAGGACTATGCGAAAGGGTTGTAGGTAACTATGTAGCTGTTCAATCCACAATTAAGGCATGGGAATATGCGATTGATAATTATAACATTGACAGGAACTGTGCTTTCATTTTTGGGTATTCCCAAGGAGGTCACTATGCTCAGAATGTGATTGACAATACTAATATTCCAATCGTAGCAGCAGCAGAGTTATCACCAGTTTGCTCTATGCAATTTCATCAATGGGATTTGGCTGCAAGTGTGTCTGTCGGAGGGGTCACATTCAGCAAGGGTGCAAGACTTAACATAGCAAGAATTTTCGGCTATCCAGCTGTTGCTACCAATGCGGAGCTTGAAGCTTTGCAATATGACCCTTCAAAAGAGGTTGGCTATGACCCTTGGACAAGAAATGTGGAAAATCCTTATGATGGCTTTGTTAAGTCAGGGAACTTATGGCAACTGCCTGGGGGAACGAGCGTGGCAGATATTACAATGAAAAAGAGAACAAAGTGTCCTTTAAAAATCTGGTGTGCAGATAATGACCCTTCTATTGGAGTTGATGTAATGAAAGTTTTTATCAAAGCTATAAAAAACAGTGGCCAAGTGGCAGATATAAGGGTTTACACAAGAGGAGGACATGTGATTCCAAGTGTACAAAGTAAAATAGGAGATATTATCGTTAATGATACAACATACGGATATTATACTATATCAATAGATATAGCAGATTGGTTTAAAATAAATGGTGGGTATTAAAATTAAAGATATAAAAAACTATGGGAAAGAAATTATTACTTTTTGGTGCAGACTATAGCACTAATGGCATTGATTCTTGTTATGTATCTTATAATGGACTATCTGTCACGACTACAGATGGAGGGTATTTAATTCAAAAAGACCCAAGTGAGAGCAATAGGGCTTCAATCGTAGCAGAGAACAGCTACAGGCCAATTAAAGTTCCAGCTAATCATCATATTATTATCAATGGGCTTTTAGGTAAAAACGGTGATAAAACATTATGGTTAGACTATGTTGCCTATAATAATGAGGAAATAATTCCATTTAAGCAAACTGGCCAAACAGG
>DFKL01000066.1 GCA_002373535.1 Prevotellaceae bacterium UBA3646
GTGTATGACGGCAAGATGCATCCGGTTGACAGTAACGAGCTGTCGTTCATGCTGGCTGGCCGTAATGCCTTTGCACAGGCTTTCCGTGAGGCTGGTCCAAAGATACTGGAGCCGATATATGACGTCGAGGTGTTTGTGCCGAGTGACAAGATGGGCGACGTGATGAGTGACCTGCAGGGGCGTCGTGCAATGATTACTGGCATGCAGAGTGAGAATGGCTATGAGAAACTGACTTGCAAGGCTCCGTTGAAGGAAATGAGCAACTACTCGACGGCACTGAGCAGCCTGACAGGTGGCCGCGCCAGCTTCATAACCAAGTTTGCCAGCTACGAATTGGTTCCCGGCGATGTCCAGCAGAAACTCGTGGCTGCTTACAAGGAGGAGGAGTGATAGTGTGTGGTCGGGTATTAGTTGCGAATTTCGCAACTAATATTCCACCGTTTTGAAATAAAGTGTTAAAAGAGGCCTTGTTCCGGGGCCTCTTTTTGTGTGTTTGCGCATGAAAGGTTTTATATTTGCGGTATGAGACGATGGATGATTTGGGCAATAAGCATGGTCATGGGTGTCAGCTTCGTGGTGCTGCTGTATTTGCAGATGCAGTATGCGCGCTCGATGGAGGAGATGCGCCGGCGTCAGTTTGACGAGAACGTGTTCCGCAGCCTGGACCAGGCATCGCGTGACATGGAGCGTATGGAGACTGCGCATTATCTGCAGGATGTCATATCGTTGCACCGCGACAGTCTTAACGTGCATCCTTTCTTTGAAAATACTATGAACGACCGGATGGCCAGGTTCCAGCAGCAGGTGGCTAATGCATATCTTTATGAGCAGGGCGTGCTGGACGAGGTGATTATGACTGTGCTGTATGCCTCTGGTTCCAAGTCTTTTGAGGAGCGTGTAGATCCTATGGTGCTTGAGGAGAACCTGGCTATGTCGCTCAGGGCCAACGGCATTGACCTGCCGTTCCACTTCCGCGTGTTCACTTCTGCCGGAGAGGAGGTATACCGTTGCCCGGACTATGACTCTACAGGTGATAACTTCAGCTATACGCAGACGTTGTTCCGCAATGATCCTACCGGTAAGATGGGAACGCTGTCAATCCATTTCCCTACGTTGGACAATTATATAAGAGGTGCAAACAGAACTGTTGCGCTTGCATTGATATTCACGGTCGTCTTGTTCGTGACTTTCCTGTTTACCGTGTATCTGGTGGTGCGTCAGAAGAAGGTAACAGAGATGAAGAATGACTTTATCCATAATATGACGCATGAATTCAAGACTCCGATATCGACTATCAGTATCGCGGCGCAGATGTTGGCAGACAACACTGTGCAGAAGAGCCAGGATATGTATGGACGTCTGGGGGAGGTGATAGTCTCGGAGACTAAGCGTCTGCGTTTCCAGGTGGAGAAGGTCCTGCAGATGTCGCTGTACGACGGTGGCAATATTGCCCTGAAACTGCAGACGCTGGATGCCAACAGCCTTATAGATGCCGTGGTGCAGACTTTCAGCCTGAAGGTTACGCAGAACGGCGGTAATATTGATGTGCGGCTGAATGCTCCTGAGGCTGACGTGTACGTGGACGAGATGCATTTTACCAATGTTATATTCAACCTGATGGACAATGCCGTGAAATACAAGCGGGATGATGAACCTCTGCATCTGGAGATTACGACGTGGAATCAGGGTGATAATATTTGTATCCAGATAAGTGACAACGGTATTGGCATCCGTCGTGAGGACCTGAAGCGTATCTTTGAGAAATTCTATCGTGTACATACAGGAAACAAGCATAACGTGAAGGGGTTCGGCCTGGGTCTGGCTTATGTATACAAGATGGTTGCCCTGCATCATGGTACTATCAAGGCTACCAGTGAACTGGGCAAGGGTACCAAGTTCCTGATCACTATGCCACTGAGCAAGAGTTAGACGTAACCGGTAATCCCGATGGATGAACAAATGACAATAGAAAATATAATCAAGTCAAACTGAATTATGGAGAAGCAAAGAATTCTGCTATGCGAGGACGAGGAGAGCCTCGGCATGCTTTTGAGAGAGTATCTGCAGGCAAAGGGCTATGATGCAGAACTGTATCTTGACGGTGAGGCCGGGTACAGGGCGTTCACGAAAGGTCACTATGACATGTGCCTGCTGGATGTCATGATGCCCAAGATGGATGGTTTCACGCTGGCTCGTGAAATAAGGCTCGTGAATCAGGAGGTTCCCATTATCTTCCTGACGGCCAAGAACCTGAAGGATGATATCCTGGAGGGGTTCAAACTGGGGGCTGACGACTATCTGACAAAGCCTTTCAGTATGGACGAGCTGGTGTACCGCATGGAGGCTATCATGCGCCGTGTGCGTGGAAAGAACCAGAAGTTGCAGACTGTGTATCATTTAGGAAAGTTCACTTTTGATACCCAGCGTCAGATTCTCAGTGACGGTGACGTGCAGACAAAGCTGACTACAAAGGAGAGTGAACTGCTTGCCTTGCTGTGTGCACATAGCAATGACGTGCTGGAGCGTGAGCTGGCATTGAAGACTATATGGATTGACGATAATTACTTCAACGCTCGTTCAATGGATGTGTATATCACCAAGTTGCGTAAGCA
>DFKL01000041.1:0-5176 GCA_002373535.1 Prevotellaceae bacterium UBA3646
AGGCTCTGAAGAAGACCCTCGAGGAGGCAGGTGCCAAGATAGAACTGAAGTAATAGACTTCATTAACAGGAAAATTCCGGTAAAGGATCCTCTGGTAGAGGGTTCTTTACCTTTTTGCGTCTATAAATCCAATAGTCAATACATAAGACGAACGAAATGTCTAAGATTATCAACAACAGAGTCAATTTCGCTACAGTCAAGGCTCCCTATGCTTATCCGGATTTCCTTGAGGTGCAGCTGAAGTCTTTCAGGGACTTCCTCCAGTTGGATACTCCACCAGAGCTCCGCAAGAACGATGGCCTGTATAAGGTGTTCAGTGAGAACTTCCCGATTGCAGATACACGAAATAATTTTGTGCTGGAGTTTCTGGACTATTATATCGACCCGCCACGCTACTCAATAGAAGAGTGTCTTGAGCGTGGCCTGACATACAGCGTGCCGTTGAAGGCAAAGCTGAAGCTATATTGTACGGATCCTGATCACGAGGATTTCGATACGGTTATTCAGGATGTTTTCCTGGGCCCCATTCCATATATGACAAACAACGGCACTTTTGTCATCAACGGAGCAGAGCGCGTTGTCGTCAGTCAGTTACATCGTTCCCCCGGTGTGTTCTTTGGCAGCAGTTTCCACAGCAACGGCACACAATTGTATAGTGCCCGTATCATACCATTCAAGGGAAGTTGGATCGAATTTGCCACAGACATCAACAATGTGATGTATGCCTATATCGACCGTAAGAAGAAACTGCCGGTGACGACTTTGCTGAGAGCCATAGGCTACGAGAAGGATCGTGATATTCTGGAAATATTCGATCTGGCAGAGGAGGTTAAGGTGAACAAGACCAATCTTAACCGTCATCTTGGACAGCGTCTGGCAGCCCGTCTGATGAAGACATGGGTCGAGGATTTTGTCGACGAGGATACCGGAGAAGTCGTTTCTATCCAGCGTAACGAAGTATTGCTGGAGCGTGAGACAGAACTGACCAAGGAGAATATCGGACTGATACTTGAGAGTGGCGAAAGCAGCATTCTGCTTCACAAGCAGGAAGGCACAGGCAGCGATTACAGTATTATTTTTAATACCCTGCAAAAAGACACCTCAAATAGCGAGAAGGAGGCAATAGACTATATCTATCGTCAGTTACGAAATGCAGATCCTGCAGACGACGCCAGCGCCAAGGAGGTAATCTTCAATTTGTTCTTCTCCGACAAGCGCTACGATCTGGGTGAGGTAGGCCGTTACCGTATCAACAAGAAGCTCGGATTGTCTACAGATTCTGATATACGCGTCTTGACCAAGGAGGACATAATTGAGATTATCAAGTACCTGATCGAGCTGGTCAACAGTAAGGCCAATGTTGATGACATAGACCATTTGAGCAATCGTCGAGTACGCACTGTCGGCGAGCAGTTGAGTAACCAGTTTGCCATGGGACTTGCGCGCATGAGCCGTACGATTCGCGAGCGTATGAATGTACGTGACAACGAAGTGTTCACTCCGACAGATCTTATCAATGCAAAGACTATAAGCAGCGTTATCAATTCGTTCTTCGGCACCAATGCACTCAGCCAGTTTATGGATCAGACGAACCCATTGGCCGAGGTAACCCACAAACGCCGTTTGTCTGCGTTGGGACCTGGAGGTCTGAGCCGTGAGCGTGCAGGTTTCGAGGTTCGAGACGTACACTTTACACACTACGGACGTCTCTGCCCGATTGAGAGCCCCGAAGGTCCTAATATTGGACTTATATCTTCCCTTTGCCTTTATGCAAAGATAAATGACCTGGGCTTCATCGAGACACCATACCGTAAGGTAGAAAATGGAGTCGTTGATCTCTCAGAGAACGGTGTTCGTTACTACAGCGCGGAAGAAGAGGAGAAACTGATTATCGGTCAGGGTAATGCTCCATTGAACGAAGACGGCACATTTATCCGCAAGGTCGTAAAATGCCGTAAGGACGATGACTATCCGGTCGTTCCGCCTTCAGAGGTCAATCTGATGGATGTGTCACCACAGCAGATAGCATCTATTGCAGCAGGTCTGATTCCTTTCCTGGAGCACGACGACGGTCACCGCGCCCTGATGGGTAGTAACATGATGCGTCAGGCAGTTCCTTTGATTCGCAGCGAAGCTCCAATTGTCGGTACAGGCATAGAGAAGCAGGTATGTGAGGACAGTCGTACAATGATTGTAGCTGAGGGCGACGGAGTAATCGATTATGTCGATGCTACCACCATCCGTATACTGTACGATCGTACAGAGGAGGAAGAGTTCGTTAGCTTCGAGCCGGCGATGAAAGAATATCGCATACCTAAGTTCCGTCGTACGAATCAGAACATGACCATCGACCTGCGTCCAATCTGTGATGTCGGCCAGCGTGTAAAAGCCGGAGACATACTTACCGAAGGCTATTCTACCGAAGCCGGAGAATTGGCTCTCGGCAAGAATCTGTTGGTTGCCTACATGCCTTGGAAGGGATATAATTACGAGGATGCAATCGTCTTGAACGAGCGAATAGTACGCGAGGACATACTCACCTCCGTCCATGTAGAGGAATTCAGCCTTGAAGTTCGTGAGACCAAGCGAGGCATGGAGGAGCTTACCGGAGACATTCCAAACGTGAGCGAGGAAGCTACAAAGGATCTGGACGAAAACGGAATCATTCGTGTCGGAGCAAATGTCGTTCCTGGAGACATCATGATAGGAAAGATTACCCCCAAGGGAGAGAGCGATCCGAGCCCTGAGGAAAAACTTCTCAAGGCAATCTTCGGAGACAAGGCCGGTGATGTAAAGGATGCATCGCTCAAAGCTAGCCCCTCCCTGCGCGGCGTGGTAATTGACAAGAAGTTGTTCTCAAAGGCAATCAAGACACGTGCGGCAAAGGCCGAGGACAAGAAGCGTATTGCCCATCTCGACGAGGAATTCGAGAGCAAGGTAGGCGACCTCAAGGCAATTCTTATAGACAAGCTGCTCGAGCTTACTGCAGGCAAGAAGAGTGCAGGCGTCAAGGACTTCATGGGCTCTATACTTATACCCGCAGGCGAGGAAATTACCGAGACGGTTTTGTCCAACTTCGACTATACCGCAGTTCAGTTGATAGGATGGACAGAGGACGAGCACACAAACGACCTGATCAAGACCCTTATCATCAACTACATCAAGAAATACAAGGTTCTGGATGCGGAAAACAAGCGCGCCCGCTTTGCCATCACTATCGGTGACGAGCTGCCTACAGGCATTATCCAGATGGCCAAGGTATACGTAGCCAAGAAGCGCAAGATCGGAGTCGGCGACAAGATGGCAGGACGCCACGGAAACAAGGGCATTGTTTCCAAGGTGGTCCGTCAGGAAGACATGCCATTCTTGGCAGACGGAACACCGGTGGACATCGTGCTCAATCCGTTAGGTGTGCCGAGCCGAATGAACATAGGTCAGATTTTCGAGACAGTGCTTGGAGCCGCAGGCAAGAAGCTTGGAGTTAAGTTCGCCACGCCTATCTTCGACGGAGCCCGTCTGGACGACCTTAACGAGTGGACGGACAAGGCAGGTCTGCCACGCTATTGTTCGACGCAGTTGTACGACGGTGCCACAGGCGAGCCGTTCGACCAGTTAGCCACTGTAGGCATTGCATATATGCTAAAGCTCGGTCATATGGTAGAAGACAAGATGCACGCACGTAGCATAGGTCCTTACAGTCTTATTACACAGCAACCCTTGGGAGGTAAGGCACAGTTTGGCGGCCAGCGATTCGGTGAGATGGAAGTCTGGGCAATTGAGGCATTCGGTGCCAGCCATGTCCTCCAGGAGATACTTACCATCAAGAGTGACGATGTTACAGGTCGTAGCAAGGCCTACGAAGCAATCGTCAAGGGCGACAATATGCCAACTCCCGGTATCCCCGAGTCACTGAACGTGTTGTTGCACGAGCTTCGCGGATTGGGCCTGAGTGTATCACTGGATTAATAGTCAAAAAGGAAAAAACAGAATATGGCTTTCAAGAAAGAAACCAAGGTGAAGAACAATTTCACCAAGATAACAATCGGACTTGCATCTCCTGAGGAGATTCTGGAGAACTCACATGGCGAGGTGCTGAAGCCCGAAACCATCAACTATCGTACCTACAAGCCAGAGCGTGACGGACTGTTCTGTGAGCGAATCTTCGGTCCCACCAAGGATTATGAGTGTCATTGCGGAAAGTACAAGCGAATCCGTTACAAGGGAACTATATGTGACCGCTGTGGCGTAGAGGTTACGGAGAAGAAGGTGCGTCGTGAGCGCAGTGGTCACATCCAGTTGGTCGTGCCCGTTGCACATATCTGGTACTTTCGCAGTCTGCCCAACAAGATAGGATATCTGTTGGGGATGCCTACAAAGAAGCTGGACAGCATCATCTATTACGAGCGCTATGTCGTAATCCAGCCGGGAGTCTTCGGTCCCAAGGGAGACAATGATACACGAGGTATCGAAGACGGAGTAGTTCGCGAAGGAGACCTGCTCAGCGAGGAAGAGTATTGGAACATCACCGAAAAGCTCAGCCGCGACAACCAGTATCTGGACGACAGCGATCCTGACAAGTTTATATGCAAGATGGGTGCCGAGGCAATCCTGGATATGCTGCATCGCGTAGATTTGGATACATTGAGTTTCCAGTTACGAGACCAGGCCAATCAGGAGGGAGCACAGCAGCGCAAGAACGAGGCACTCAAGCGCCTGCAGGTCGTAGAGAGTTTCCGTGCCAGTGCCGGGCGCAACAAGCCCGAGTGGATGATACTCAAGGTCCTGCCGGTAATTCCGCCCGAACTTCGTCCGTTGGTACCGCTGGATGGAGGCCGCTTTGCCACGTCAGACCTCAACGATTTGTATCGTCGCGTCATTATACGCAACAACCGTCTGAAGCGTCTGTTGGAGATTAAGGCACCCGAGGTGATCCTTCGCAATGAGAAGCGCATGCTTCAGGAAGCCGTAGATTGCCTCTTCGACAACAGCCGCCGCGTCAATGCCGTCAAGACAGAGAGCAACCGGCCGCTGAAGTCCTTGTCCGACTCTTTGAAAGGCAAGCAAGGACGTTTCCGTCAGAACCTGTTGGGTAAGCGCGTCGACTACAGCGCCCGTTCCGTCATTGTCGTAGGTCCTGAACTTAAGATGGGCGAGTGCGGTCTGCCAAAGCTTATGG
>DFKL01000041.1:5252-7223 GCA_002373535.1 Prevotellaceae bacterium UBA3646
TCCGCAAGCTCATAGAGCGCGGCATAGTCAAGACAGTGAAGTCCGCCAAGAAGATAGTCGACCGCAAGGACCCGATTATCTGGGACATATTGGAGAACGTGATGAAGGGCCACCCCGTACTGTTAAACCGTGCACCGACATTGCACCGTCTCGGCATACAGGCCTTCCAGCCAAAGATGATAGAGGGAAAGGCTATCCAGTTGCACCCCCTTGCCTGTACGGCGTTCAACGCCGACTTTGACGGAGACCAGATGGCCGTCCACCTGCCCCTTAGCAACGAGGCAATCCTGGAAGCACAGATACTGATGCTTCAGAGCCACAACATACTGAATCCGGCCAATGGCGAGCCTATCACCGTACCGTCTCAGGACATGGTCCTCGGCCTTTATTACATAACCAAGTTGCGTCCGGGAGCATTAGGCAGTGGCATGAGTTTCTATGCACCCGAGGAAGCCATCGTTGCATACAATCAGAAGCGTGTGGATATCCACGCCCCGATCAAGGTCATCGTTGACGACCTGTTAGAGGACGGAACGATAGGAAAGCGTCAGGTAGAGACCTCCGTAGGCCGCCTTATAGCCAACGAGGTTATACCGACCGAAGTCGGCTATTTCAACGACCTTATCAAGAAAGGCACCCTGCGTAAGCTGATTACAAAGGTAATAAAAAGCGTCGGTGTGGCACGCGCATGCGAATTCCTGGACGGAATCAAGAATCTTGGCTACCGTCTGGCATACGAAGGCGGCCTGTCGTTCAACCTCGGTGATATCATTATCCCGGAGAGCAAGGCCAAGCTGATACAGGAAGGCCAGGACGAGATAGACCGTATCACCAACGATTACGGCATGGGTTTCATCACCGACAAGGAACGCCATCAGCAAGTCATCGAGACATGGACCAAGGTCAATAACAATCTGCAGAAAGTCCTGATGAAGGAGATGACCGAAGCCGAGGAAGGCTTCAATGCCGTGTTCATGATGCTCGATTCCGGAGCCCGCGGTAGCGCAGGTCAGATTAGCCAGTTGTCCGGTATGCGTGGCCTTATGGCAAAACCCCAGAAGGCAGGTGCCGAGCCAGACACCATCGAGAACCCCATTATCTCCAACTTCAAGGAAGGCATGTCCGTGCTCGAGTATTTCATCTCCACACACGGAGCCCGCAAGGGTCTGGCAGATACCGCCCTTAAGACAGCCGATGCCGGTTACCTCACGCGTCGTCTTGTAGACGTCAGCCACGACGTAATCATTACCGAGGAGGATTGTGGCACCCTGCGTGGACTCGAGTGTACTGCCCTCAAGAACGGAGACGAAGTTGTCAGCAGCCTCTACGACCGCATCCTCGGCCGTGTCAGTGTGCACGATGTCGTACACCCGACCACAGGCAAGATGATAGTCGCCAGCGGCGAGGAGATAACCGAAGCCAAGGCTCAGGAGATAGAAGACAGTCCTATCGAGATGGTCGAGATACGCTCCGTACTTACATGTGAAAGCCGCAAGGGCGTCTGCATGAAGTGCTACGGACGCAATCTGGCGACAGGCCGCATGGTACAGAAAGGCGAAGCCGTCGGAGTAATTGCAGCCCAGTCAATCGGTGAGCCGGGAACCCAGCTTACGCTCCGTACCTTCCATGCCGGTGGTGTGGCAGGCAATGCCGTCGCCAATGCCCAGATAAAGGCCAAGTACGATGCCCGTATCGAGTTCGAGGAACTGCGTACCGTAGACACCGAGGTCGAAGGCAGTACCGTGCCCGTAGTCGTAAGCCGACTTACCGAGATTCGCTTCGTCGAGCCCAAGACCGGAATCGTACTTCTCACCCAGGATGTTCCCTATGGCAGCTTCCTTTACAAGCAGCATGGTGATATGGTCCAGAAAGGCGACGTCATAGCAAAGTGGGATCCGTTCAATAGCGTCATCGTTACCGAGACTGCAGGGCGCATCCAGTTCGAGGACGTTATCGAAGGCGTCACCTATC
>DFKL01000174.1 GCA_002373535.1 Prevotellaceae bacterium UBA3646
GTTCTTATATCGTTGATATATCGTTGATATAACGGTGATATAACGGTGATATAACGGTGATATGACGGTGATGTGACGGTGATGTGACGGTGATGTGACGGTGATGTAACGGTGATGTGACGGTGATGTAAAATCGAGGATCTACACAAATAATAATTCATCGCCTTTCAAGTGGAGGGGTATCAATATTTTTCCCTTGCCTTGACTGGCATACGGTTGGCCTGTGATTAGCATGCGATGTATATGCGATGTATATACTATTATAATATACCGCCTTTTTCAGCGGCTTATAGATACCAAAGGATGATATTTGAGGCATTCCCGGACAGATGGGGTAAATATTTTTCATAAGTCGGCAGGATATGGCTTTGGTAGTGGCTCATGAGCTGTATAGGGAGTGGCGGCAGTTCCTACATGATATATATATTTATAGTACGTTTGGGTGGTTTATTGATTTTTAACTGCCTAAGGGTTTGTTCCTTTGGATGATTTTGTTATCTTTACATGCGCTATTTCGCAAATTATGAACTTAAAAATATATCTTTTTGCTATGAACAAAAGGTTTTTATTCTCGGTTTGGGGACTGGTTTCCTGTATGTTGGCCATGGCTCAGCTGGTGACTCCTGAGGTGGGCAAGTACTACACGATCGTAAACCAGAATCCTAACAAGGCTCTCACTACTGAGGGTACCACGCATGGATATGTGATTCAGGAGAACAGGATTTCGCACGGCCTGACGGCCGTAGAGCCGGGGAACAACAGGTCGTACCAGCAGATTTGGTATTGTGCCAAGGCGGGGCAGCTGAAGAATGCGCTGACGCGGCGGTATATAGGGTCTGCTTCGCGTTCGGTACAGGTAAGCACGGTGACGAATGCGACGACGATTACGATGACGAATGCCAATACGCACTTCCTGCTGATAAACGGTATGCAGCTGCATGCTGACGCGAGCAACGTGGTCGTGGGATGGAACGATGCGGAGAACAAGTCTAACTGGTGGTGCTTTGAGGAGGTTGCCGACATTGACGTGGACGACCTGACTGCCGAGCAGGAGAAGTATGACAAGGAGCAGGCTGAGAAGGCTGCGCTGGAGGCTATCGTGGCCAATGAGAGTACTTATGCTGCGGTGGTGACGGGGTATTTCTCGGACGGTGCCTGTACGGTGCTGAAGAGTGCCTACAGCGGTTTGACGGATGAGCAGATGAGGACGAGGATGACGTCTGACGGCCTGCCTGAGCAGGTACAGGAGGTCGTGCTGCGCATAAAGAACAAATGGAGCGATGAGCTGAATCCTGAGATCTCGGAGCGTTTTCGCGTAGCGGAGTACAAGTGCTATACGAGACAGGACATAAAGCATCAGGTGAAGGCGACGCAGCTGGGAGACCAGAATAACCCGACGGGTATATGGATGAACTCGCTGCAGCTGATGTATGTGTTCGTGGAGGGTGACATTCCTGACGGCACGGAGCTGAGAATAGTGGGCGGCAGCGGTGCTGAGATAGACCGCCAATGGTGGTGGGGTGGCACGAAGCTGCACTCGGGAATGAACATCATATACAATGGCAACGAGAACTCGTACATGTGGATAATGTATACGGCGCCGGGGGACCTGACGAGGAACATATCGCGCTTCCCTGCCCTGAAGATTCATATAGAGGGTGGCGACGTGCTGGGATATGCGGACGTGGCTGGCAAGAACGAGTCGGAGGCGAACAGTGAGTACGAGAAGATGCTGAAGCATGCGAACGCGATGATGAACGCGAGGGGTGTATCGACGAAGAAGATGAACTTTGCGGTAAAGGGTGAGCGTGGACTGTTCCTGTTCCCCGTGGACTGCTATAACCAGATTTGGAGCAGCCAGACGAAGTATGGCTACAAGATATACAAGAGCATGAAGTTCTACGATGATGTGCTGAAGTGGGAATGGAGTGCGATGGGATGGCAGGACCGTGTGGAGGCCGGCGAGGCTACCGGGCGTGAGGGGCTGGATCCAGGCTCGGGCTTTGCCTACTATCCGAGCAAGATAAACAACCTGGCGGCTACGATGATGTTGTATAACGGCAAGAATCCGTACAGCTCGGACAACTATACGTGTATGCCGAGCGTGGGGGCCGTGGAGAGCTCGTACAATGCGGAGAGGGAGAACTTTGACACTTGGTGCGTGGGCCACGAATCGGGACATAACAACCAGGGGACTATCAACTTGCCGTCGAGCATGGAGGCGTCGAACAACTATTTCTCGAACATCATTACGTACCAGTGGGGCTACAGGATGAGCCGCGGCATGAACTTTGACGAGAATATGGAGTACTGGAAGTCGAAGACGATGTTCCCGCAGCGTAACATCTCGATGACCATGCGCATGTGGTACAACTTGTACCTGTACTATCACCTGGCAGGGCATAACAAGGGGTTCACGCAAAAGCTGCACAAGCTGCTGCGCCAGGATCCGATGGTGTTCGGCGGCCAGGGCTGGTATGAGGGCGGAGGCTCGGACGGCAACGGGGGTGCCAACATGGGTCTGGCGTCGAACAGCTGGCTGAAATTCTACGAAAAGGCTTGCGAGGCTGCGGGGGAGGACCTGACGGAGTATTTCCGTATGTGGGGTTTCTTCTATACGTCGAAGGAGGCCAAGTATGCCACACAGAATCCTAACAACGGGAAGTGGTATGTGTATTGCGGCGACTATGCTTCGTACTATATCGAGAATACACAGGAGATGATAGACGCGGCTATCGCGCGTGTAAAGAAGAAGGGGTACAAGGAGAACAAGCAGGTGATGTTCATAGAGGACCGCCTGGAGGCTCAGGAGAGATATGACATAAATGCGACTGGGGGGGCCATAAAGCCTGACAACGGCGGTACGATACGTACGACGGAGTGGCTGAAGAAGTATCATGGCGACATCGGATACTATAAGTATTACAATGACGGGAACATGAAGCTGGCCAAGGCTGAGGACTACACGTACATGGCTACCGGTTCCAAGATAAGCGTGACGGTAAAGAGCGGCAGCGAGAACAATGGTGTCGGTATCATCGTCTATAACGAGGATGGCACAATTGGCTGGATGAGCAATCGCTTCAACTTTACGATACCTGCCGAGGTTGCAGCAGGCAACTACAAGGTTGTCATCATCAACGCCGACGGCAGCGAGGTCGAAATCATGAATGCACTTGACAGCGATGACCCTGATGTGCTGAAGAGTCTTCTGGACAATGCCGTGAACGAGTCCAAGACCTACACCGGAATGACAAGCAACGTCAAGGTAGGATGGTACACGACCAGCGCCGTATCAGAGCTGAAAGACCTGGTTACACAGGCAAACAATGCCATATCTGCAAGTGACGTTGCACAGTACAGGTCACTGACCAACCAGATTACTGCTGAAATGGTCAACCTTGAGAAAAACGGCGAAAGGACTCCGCTGGAGCCTTCTGGCATATACTATCTGCAGAATTTCGAGCGCAAGCATTACCTGACCAACAACTATAGCTGTAACGAGACGCAGAACAACGCCTACAACCGCTGGGTGCTGGTTCCTGTTCAGGGAGAGGAGGGCTACTATTACATACAGAACAATTCTTCCAAGAAATACATCAATTTCCTGGACGGTTACACGTACAATGCAGAAAACCAGAGCAAGGCTACCAAATTCCATCTTGAGGATTACGGACAAGGCGCATTCTGCTTTGCCTTCAAAAACAATGCAGGACAGACCAAGTACATCAACGAGACGCCTTCACAAAACGGTACTATAGGCTGGAGTTGGGCAGCAGGTTCGGCATGGTACATAGAGCGGTACAACTATATTAATCCGTATGTGGATCTGGAGATGCTGAACAAACTTATTGAGGACGAAAAGGCGTTGGTTGACAAGGTTGCCATATATGATGCTACGCTGCATCCTATCGAGCTGCAGGTTACGAACCAGGAGTCGGCCGGATACCTTTCCTGCAACCTGGGGCCTCAGGAGCATAACACGCCTGGTTTCTACAACATGGGCAAGCTGATTGATAATAACCGTAACACCTTCTACTACAGCGTTGTGCCAGATGAAGATGTGATTCCCACACTGACGGTTGACCTTGGTACGGGTAATACTCTGAAGGCGTTCACCCTGAACATCGTCTCTGCCACGACCAACAAGCCTGGAACAATACTGATGAATGGAAGCACTGACGGCAAAACATGGACATTACTCAAGACCTTCAATAACCTGTTTGGTTCTTCAAGAGATTTTGAGGAGGATGTTTCATTGTCAAAGGCATATAGGTACTTCATGTTCCAGTTCGGCAACATGTTAAATCAGTATCAAGGTTACGAAGGTGCTCTGCGTTTAGCTGATTTCAGGATGTCCACGACCGAAGTATCAAATGTGCTGCGCGAAGAGTACAAGGATATCAGATATGGCTCTACAGCAGGCACAACACTGGTTGCAAACTGCAAGAAGTACGAGGCTGCTGCTATCGAGGCTGCCAACGGTGACCCTTCGCCTCTGTCGTACAAGACTCCATACAGCAACCTGCTGAATGCCTACAACAAGCTGGCTTCGGCTGCCGGGGAGTCTCCGTTTGATCCGACCGCCATTACGGACATAGTGGACGGCGGCGTGGTGCCTGAGGACGTGAAGGGTGATGCTTACGACCTGAGCGGCCGCAGGGTGGCCGGCAACGTAAGGGGTATCGTGATCGTCAACGGCAAAAAAGTGATAAGATAGGGGGCGTGGCTTCCCATGGATAATTTTTTCGCTCTCCCGGTGACGGGGGAGCGTTTTTTTTTGTATCTTTAGGGCATAAAATGTAATGTTGAACTATAATCTGACTTACGATGAAAAGGCTTCTGACCGCTCTTGCGATACTGGTAACAGCAATTGGAATACAGGCGCAAGACTCCAAGGTGAACGTGAAGGCTATCACAACTTCGCCGACGTCTTACTATGGAAGTAACTATCCGGCCCTGGCCATTGACGGCAACACTGGTACGTTCTGGCACAGTCAGAGCATAAGCGGCAGTTCGTCAACAGTGGTGCTGACGCTGAAGGCTGTCTCGCATGTGGACTATGTGAGGTATACTCCGCGTCAGGATGGCAACACGAACGGCAACTGGGGAACGGTGGAGGTGTATACTGCTCCGAAGACGACGTCGATAAACTATTCGCTGGTGGGGAGCTATAACCTGAACATGGGTTCGGGATGCCATGACTTTGCACTGGGCGACGAGGGGGCTGACATAGGGCGTGTGAAGTTTATCGTGAGGAGCGGTGCCGCGGGGTTTGCCAGCGCTGCGGAGATAGAGTGCTTTGCGAGGGACAGGTCGAAGCAGCATGCCTTTGAGGAGTATTTTGAGGATAATTTGTTCACCCAGCTGAAAAGCGGTGTCACGAGCAGCGACGGTATAGAGGATGCGGATGTAAAGAGGCTGGTGGACAACCTGCTGGCGGATGCTGAGGAATACAAGAGGTTCCGTGTGGGTGAGTTTGAGGCTTACAGGCCTACGGAGGAACTGAAGGCGGAGCTGAGGACTTCGTCTCTGTACAGCAACTATGAGAATCCCACGGGTATTTACCTGAAGGCGGGTGAGGTGTGCTGGGTAGCGGCTGAGGGTATCGGGAACGATGCAGTAGGGCTGAAGATAAAGAGTTGGGGGGAACAGGGTACAAGCGGCAGCAGCTACGGCTTGTCAAACGGTCTGAACTATATCATGGCTACAACGGAGGGAAACGTGTTCGTAGACTACTATACGACGAACTATGAGTCGGCACCAAAGGTGAGGGTGCATTTCGTAAACGCTCCACGTCAGGGGTACTGGGACAGCAGGACAATGACGAACACTGACTGGAAATGGATAATGGCTAACAAGGAGGTGGGCGACCGCTCGTCAAGTGACAAAACGATAATAATCACGCAGAGTGAGCATGCAGAGACGGCTTACCCGGCCTATGCGTGGAAGGCTAACTGTCCGACGAACATCGTGGAAACGATGCGTCTGTATGAGTGTGTGCAGTGGGCTGAGCGTGACATCATGGGGCTGAAGAAGTATGGGAGAGAGACGAAGAACAGACAGTTGTTCTATGTGAGCACGACAGGGTTCATGGCGGCCGGGGGCGATGGCGCATGGTGCCACTATGGCTCGCTGGGGCCTATAATGAAGCCGGACAACAAGAGTTTCGACTTCTGGGGAGTGGGTCATGAGTGGGGACATAACAACCAGATAACGCCAGGGTTCAAATGGACGGGGTGTGGCGAGACGACGAACAACATATATGCCAGCTGGGCTCAGCTGAATTTCAGCGGAAATGCTTCGAGCAACCTGCGCCTGGAGGATGAGGTGACGGGGGTAAACGACTACAGTGGAATGCGCGGAGGTCGTATGCAGACTTATTTTGAGGAGGGTCTGAGAAAGGGTGTACAGTGGCAGCTGCAGGATGGTCCGGACTATCACGGGAGTGAGCCTGGCAGTGACGGAGGACGTAACTATGACCACTTTGTCAAGCTGGTGCCTTTCTGGCAGCTGAACCTGTGGGGCACGAAGGCAGGAAAGTGTCCTGACATCATCCCTATGGTAATCGAGAACCTGCGTACGACGGCGTACAACACCCTGTATTACATGAGTAACGGCGAGATGCAACTGAACTGGATAAAGGTGGCTTGCGACTCGGCAAAGATCAACTTGCTGCCGTTCTTTGAGAAGGCGGGTATGTTCAAGGAGATTGACAGGGTTATATATGACTATGGCAATGCGCGTACGACGATTACCACGAGTATGCTGAATGCAGTACGCTCGTATATCAGCAAGAAGAACTATCCTGCCATGACGGAGGAGATAAACTACATTAACGGGCATAACTGGGAGATATACAAGAATTGTGCAAAGCTGGAGGTTCCGGCCAAGATGGGCACGGGGTGCTCGCTGAACGGCACGAAACTGAAGGTGCTGCATTCGTATGTGAAGAATGCTGTGGCGTTTGAGACGTATAACAGCAGTGACGAGCTGATACGTATTACGATGTACGGTCTGGGGAGTGACGATGCGCACTCGTTTACGCAAGTCCTGTACCCTAACGGGGAGGATGCCGCCTATGTAAAGGCGGTGGGATATGACGGGGAGCGCAAGATTATCTTCAGGGGGCAGGCGCCTGTACTGCAGGCAGGGAAATTCTATTCGATAGTGAGCAACAGCCAGGGGGGTGCCCTAACCTGCGGCGTGGCGACTTCAACAGACCAGGATGACGAGATATCGTGGTCCGTGACACGTGCTGCGGAAAGCGCGAGCAAGGCGGACCAGATATGGGCGGTAGAGTCGTACGCAAACAACAAGTATCTGTACAACCCTCAATCGGACTGCTATCTGGGGGGGGATGCCAATACGGCTTTTACGCAGCTGTTCCCTTTTGAGGAGGCTGCCTACTACAGGTTTGACTGCGTAGACGAGAGTGAGAGTACGTGGACCGTGGCATTGCGGGGCGAGGGCCAGTACTTGAATTCGTACTCATCGACGAACACGGGATATTGGAGCGGTGGCAGCGGTGATCCAAACAACATCTGGGTCATAAAGGAAGTGACGGACTTTAACGTTACCATTAACAGCTATGGTTTCCTGAATGTCTGCCTGCCTTTTGCGGTATCGTTGCCTACTGGCTATACCGCTAACGTGGTAACCGAAATAAAGAAGGTTGGTGACGTAACGTTTGCCATAATGGAGAGGTTGTGGGGAGTGGTGCCTGCAAGGACGCCTGTGATATTGCTCGGAAAGAAGAGTTCCACGTGCAAACTGAAGCTGATCTATGGTAACGATACGGCGGCTCCGGCGGTGAACTTGCTGAAAGGGTCTACGCTGAAAAGGACGGGGTATACGAAGTATTCGGTCTTGTCTACGAGCGCAACGGGGGATGCCAAGGACTTTGATTGTGCGGAGGGTGCCCTGAAGGCTTCCTCGCTGACTTACGTCGCAATAAACAAGGCGTTCCTACAGACGGCGGACGTGGGTAACATATCTATCGCCTACCTGACCCTGGATGACAATCCTACCGGTATTGCCGACATTACGGAGGATGACATCATGGCTTGTGAAGAGGTATATGACTTGCAGGGGCGAAAGGGGGAAAAGACGTCGAAGGGCGGCATCTATATTATTAACGGCAGAAAGGTGATCAGGTAGTGGAAGCGGATCCTGTTACTACATATCGGCATAAAAAGCAAACGGATTTGCTTTGTCCTACACTCTTTTTTTAGTAACTTTACAGACAGAAAGCCTTATAATGTGATGAAGAGAACTGCAAGAACCGGACAAAAGTTGCCAGTAACGAAGCACAAGAGTGGGAGGACAGGGGTACGTCTACCTATTTTGCCTGTATTGCCGATATTGTTTGTCCTGACGTATGTCTGGGCTGCATGGTACTACGGGGATGTACTCAGGATGGCACGGGAAAGGAGTTTCTGGGTTGCGGCGGCGGACCAGATGGATTTCCTGCTGGGCAAGGAGTTCGGCGGACTGTGGTACATAGGTCGCATGGGGTTGCAGTTGTTCAGATATCCATGGCTGGGCGGATTGGTACTGGCATTGTCCGTCTCTGTGGGTACATGGTGCGTGGGGTATTCGATGCGTCTGTCTGCGAAATGGAGGTGGCTGCAGTA
The DNA here is from genome assembly GCA_002373535.1 of Prevotellaceae bacterium UBA3646. GTDB lineage: Bacteria > Bacteroidota > Bacteroidia > Bacteroidales > Bacteroidaceae > Physcousia. Next base: position 8,637 of record DFKL01000174.1, read on the forward strand.
TGTTCCGGCCGGTGCCTACATGATGTATATCGCGTATGAGGGTATTAACTGGTTCCACGAAAACGAGGGCGGTATTATCCTGGGCATTCCTTTCTGTGCCGTGCTGATCCTGCTGATATGGACGGCTCTGATTGCGAGTTTCTCGCGTAAGAGAATGCCTGCCTTGATTGGTATTCCCAAGGATGAAACGAGGTGGCAGAACGGTGCCCAGTTGCTGATGCTGGTCGCCATATTCGGCACACAGGTAGCATGGACGGAACTGGCACGCCCGTATACCCGTGTGATTGCGAGGGAGAATGTGTGCCTGCTGAACAGCGACTGGAAGGGGGTTATGGAGGTTGCGCGTGAAAACGCTGACATTTCGCACAGGCCGATTGCTGCCATGTATGCCATTGCCCTGGTCGAGACGGAACAGATTGCGGACCGTATGTATGACATACGCCTGGACTATGACTCGCTGTATCTGCACAGCCAGAGTGGCGAGCATAGCTTGTCGCTGAACCTGTACCAGGAGGATTGTGACTATTATGCCGGTTTCATCGAAACGTGTATACACCATGCAATTGAGCGCATGACGATGATAGGGCCTAACATACACTCGCTGGAGCTGTTGACAAAATGTTCTATACTGCGCGGTGAGACGGAGGCTGCCTACAAGTATCTGCGTATTCTGGACGGTGTTCCGTTTGAGGGTAAATTCGTAAAAAAATATACGGCGTACGTGGGTGATTCTGCTATGGTGGCCGATGATCCTGAAATGGCTTTGATACGTAAACTGGAGCCTATTCACGACTCGTTTGAGAACAACTATCAGCAACCGACGTTCATGGGATACAACCTGGCGCTGGTCGAGGGGCGTAGCAAGAATGCATTGCTGAACTCGCTGGCGTGCTGCATGTATACGAAGGTGATGCCTGCATTCATCATGCGCACCGCACCCCTGGAGGGACAGACGCCTCCGGAGAACGTGTGTGATGCCTTGTGCCTGATGTCCAGCAAGGATCCGGGCATAATGAAGAGGTTTAACGGGCTGGACCTGCATTATTCCCTGATGACAAGCCGCATTGCCGAGATGAAACCGTATATGAAGGACCGTCAGAGGTATGCCAGGGAGTTGTTTCCGAGATTCAAGGGATATTATCCTTACTACTACTTCTTCGGGAACCTGAAAGCGACGAAAAAGAGAAGTGAATCTGCAAGCAGCAGCGCGGGGGTTAACTAAGTAAAAAGAAATACTGTTTCTACAGGAATATGAAAAATCATATCTGTCTGCTAATAATTCTGGCTATAACGGCCTGTACAAAGAGCTATGAGGTGCCAACACAGTATAGCGACGTCGAGGGGCAGGCTCCAATGTATCCAGACTACAAGGATGTGGTAATACCGCAGAACATCGCTCCACTGAACTTCATGATAAAGGATGCCGAGGGGCTGGTGGTAGTGTTTGAGGGTGACAGGGGCAGTTGCCTGACCGTAAGCGGTGAGGATCGCATTGACATCGATTCGGCAGAATGGCGTAACCTGCTCACTGCCGAGAGGGGGGGAGAGATAAAGGTCTCGGTGTATGCCAACTTGGACGGATGGAAGCGCTATGCCTCGCACTCGCTGACGGTTGCCGAGCCTATTGACGCTTATCTGTCATACCGTCTGATCGAGCCTGGATATGAGCTGTACAGACAGTTGGGCCTGTACCAGAGGAATCTGGAAAACTTCGTGCAAAATCCCATATATGAGAACAACCGTGAATATGAGGAGGAGAACAACCATTGCGTGAACTGTCACAACTTTCAGAATTACGACACTAAGCGCATGCTGTTCCATGTCCGCGCTCAGCATGGCGGCACTATATTGACTGATGGCGACAAGTGCCGGAAGATCCAGATTAAGAGTCCTGACATCCTGGCTGCCGGCGTTTATCCGACATGGCATCCGAAAATGAACATGGTGGCTTTCTCGACGAACAAGACGGGTCAGGTATTCCACATGTTTCACAGGGAGAAGATAGAGGTGGTGGACGAGGCGAGCGACTTGATACTGTATGACGTGGACAAGAACGAGGTACGCAATATCATTGCCACGCCTGACTTTGAGACATTCCCGTGCTGGAATCCGGCTGGAGACAAACTGTATTTCTGCTCTGCTCACGTCCGCCAAATGGAGAATGTGCCGGACAGCATGGCTGCCGAGGTTATATCGCATTACTATGACAGTGTATACTATGACTTGAAATGTATGTCGTTTGACATGAAGAGTCTTAGCTTCGGCAAACCGGAAACGGTGGTCAACGCTTCTGCATCGCACAAGAGTATCACGGTACCCAGAATAAGTCCTGACGGCAGATACATCTTGTTTACACTGGGCGACTATGGGCAGTTTCATATCTGGCACAAGAGCAGCGACCTGTGGGTCATGGACCTGAATAACGACAGTGCATATGCCCTGAAAGAGGCTAACAGTCCTGACGTAGACAGCTATCACACATGGTCCAGCAATGGCAGGTGGATAGTCTTTGCAAGCCGGCGCATGGACGGCAACTATTCGCGTGCACACATTGCCTATTTTGACAAGGGGGGCAAGGCACACAAGGCTTTCTGTATGCCACAGCGTGATCCGGAGCATAACATATTGTTGCTGAAAAGCTATAACGTCCCTGAACTGACGAAGAATGCCGTGCGTGTAAATCCTGAGGCCTTGCGCAGGTGTATATATGAAACTGCAGGCGACACTGCCAGATTCACAGGAAATATAAAACGTTGCATAGACGGGAACACGGGTGCAAGCCTGCAGGTTGACGGCAAGACGGGAGCCTCGCCAAAGAAGAAGTGACAAAGGACATGTATCAAATTCATATAATAATTTAACCTAATAAAACACAAACCATTATGCGAGTTATTATCGAGCCTGATTATGCTGAGCTGAGCCGATGGGCAGCTGAGTATGTAGCAGCCAAGATCAATGCTGCAAATCCTACACCTGAGAAACCGTTCAAACTGGGTTGTCCTACTGGTGGTTCTCCTCTGGGACTGTACAAGAACCTGATTGAGATGTACAAGGACGGAAAGGTCAGTTTCGAGAATGTAGTAACATTCAACATGGATGAGTATATAGGCTTGCCTGAGGAGCATCCTGAAAGCTACCACAGCTTTATGTGGAATAATTTCTTCAGCCATATCAACATCAAGAAGGAGAATGTCAACATCCTGAACGGCAATGCCGAGGATCTGGAGGCGGAGTGTGCTGCATATGAGGCTAAGATAGAGGCTGCAGGTGGCATTGACCTGTTTATGGGCGGCATAGGCCCTGACGGCCATCTGGCATTTAACGAGCCTTTCTCCAGCCTGACGAGCAAGACGCGCATAAAGTCGCTGACTACGGATACGATAATTGCCAACAGCCGTTTCTTTGACAATGACGTAAACAAGGTTCCGAAGACGGCGCTGACGGTGGGCATCGGCACAGTAATGGCTGCCAAGGAGGTGCTGATAGTATGTAACGGACACAACAAGGCGCGTGCATTGCATCATGCTGTAGAGGCTGGTGTAAGCCAGGAGTGGACTATTTCGGCATTGCAGATGCATCCGCATGCCATAATCGTATGTGACGAGGCTGCAACGGACGAGCTGAAGCATGGTACGTACAAGTACTTCAAAGACATAGAGAAGGATAACTTGTAACGAAAGCCCCTACTCTACTTAGGCGGGGAATATAAAAACAGAGGTCTGGCGGATTGCCAGGCCTCTGTTGCTTTTGTATTGCCAGTCTGTCCAGACTGGGCCGTGTTCTGCTATTTCTGTGCCGGTACTCCGTGCATGACTACCTGTGCATGGTTCCCGGAACTGAGCATGATATTCTGCAGGAAAGCGGAAACGGCCTGGGCGTCAATGGAATTTAC
>DFKL01000022.1 GCA_002373535.1 Prevotellaceae bacterium UBA3646
TGGGAGTTGTCGAAGGAAACAGCAGATACATTTTAGAAAACCATAAGGTATGAGTGAAACGACAAGGACATATTTCTTTTGCATCGAATGTAATGGGGATGCAGACTGTATGGGAATGATTTTGGATGAGGGGCTCTCTATAAGTGTAGATTTCACAGATAAAGAGGTTGTAACTATCCGACAACTAGTAAGCAATGCTGGGGCAGGTGTAGGTTCAGACCTTATGCCAATACTAGCAAGTGATGCTCCGGATTTATATCAGCGTATTGACAAGGCCGCCCGTAGGGTCATGTTTGATCATTTTCTAGTACAGGCTGCACAGGAATATGAAATTGAATTCGATGATGAAGAGCGACAAGAGAATTTCCATAAAGATATAGAAAACGGGCTCTTTGTGCCGGAAGACTTTATAGAGGAATCGAATAATTATAGCGAGGTGCCTGAAGATGATGAGGAGCTGTTTGACCTGTGGTCTGAATGGGAGCACAACAAGTTTGAAGAGGAGGATGCCGCATGGATTCGATCTCGTTACACGATTGACGAGAGTTGGATAGATGTAAGTGAAGAAGAATACATCTGTTATATGCCAGAAGAATTTGTCGCTTAACGAATCAACAGGGCATACTGGCATAGCGACGATGGTCACGATGACATGCGTGACATATCCATGACGAAAATTTGCCCCAAAAGCGAGAGACCGTATCTCTGATGGACCCACGACGGGGGTAGAATAATAGGGTAGCACGTGCCAAAACATGTTTTGCCACGTGCCCCAAAAAATGAACATAGAGTTCATAGACCCACGAACATATGTTAGCTGGCTCACGAACCTATGTTCATTAAAAATCGAATATCTCGCGGGGATATCTCTACGATAGCCCTACAATAGGCCTACGCCTTTCCTACGATGCAAAATGTTTTAATAACTCCAGTCCTTTCTCTGTCAAATAGTAAGCCCGATCTGGTCGTTTTGCCGAATCAGGATAGAGGCGACTTACATAACCTTGTTCAATAGCCGGATAAAGATATGCTTCTTTGTCATTTTGCTTTTTATCTTTTTATTGGCTACAAAGTAAAAAACTTCGTATAATCTTTGGCAAAGCTGGGGAATTTGACTTTTAGTGACTCACATTTATGGTTTTTCTATCATAGCGAGAGGCCGTTTCTCTCTTTGACTCAATTCATCTCTATTGTCTGGGCGCGGTCGGGACCTACGCTGACGATTGTGATGGGGCGCTCCAGAGTGTTCTCTAGGTAGTTGACGTAGTTCTGGAATGCTTCGGGGAACTGTTCTGGCGTGGTAATCTGTGTCAGGTCTGTCTGCCAGCCGGGGATGTCCTCGTAAACTGGTTGCCATCCGCTGGTGTCGTATGGCATGGTGGTGGTGCGCTGGTTGCCTTTTTCATATGCCACGCATGCACGTATGGTCTCGAAGGTGTCGAGGACATCGCTCTTCATCATTATGAGTTGGGTGACGCCGTTGATCATGATGGCATAGCGTAGTGCCACGAGGTCTATCCATCCGCAGCGTCGGTTGCGGCCGGTGACCGCTCCGTACTCGTGCCCGATTTCGCGTATCTTGTCGCCTGTCTGGTCGAAAAGCTCTACGGGGAAGGGGCCGCTGCCTACGCGTGTGCTGTAGGCCTTGAAGATGCCGAACACTTCGCCTATCTTGCCGGGGGCGACGCCCAGGCCTGTGCATACGCCGCCGGTGCAGGTGTTGCTGCTGCTGACGTAGGGGTATGTGCCGTGGTCGATGTCGAGCATGGTGCCTTGTGCTCCCTCGGCAAGGACGTTCTTGCCGTCGTCGAGTGCCTGGTTGATTTCAAACTCGGTGTCGGTGATGGGGTATTGCTTCATGTATTGTATGCCTTGCATCCAGAGGGCTTCTTCCTGGCTGATGTCGTAGTCGGTGTAGTGGAGGTCGGCGAGTATCTGCTGATGGCGTGCCTTGAGGGCTTCGTACTTGCTGTGGAAGTCGTCTTGGAGGATGTCGCCTGCGCGTAGTCCTGTGCGACTGGCCTTGTCGCTGTATGTGGGGCCTATGCCCTTGCCAGTGGTGCCGACTTTCTGCTTGCCCTTGGCTGCCTCATAGGCTCGGTCGAGGACGCGGTGTGTGGGCAGTATCAGGTGTGCCCGGCGGCTGATGTGCAGCCTGCTCCTGAGGTCATAGCCGGCATTTCCCAGTTCCTGGGCCTCGGCCATGAAGAGGTCTGGGGCTATGACGCATCCGTTGCCGATTATGTTGAGTTTGCCGGTGTCGAAAATTCCTGACGGGATGGAGCGTAGTACGAATTTCTTTCCATCAAAGATGATGGTGTGTCCTGCGTTGGGGCCTCCTGCGAAACGGGCGACGATGTCGTACCGCGGGGTGAACACGTCTACTACCTTGCCTTTGCCTTCGTCTCCAAATACGATGCCCAGAAGGGCGTCTACTTTTCCTGTACTCATATATATAGTCTGTTGTTGTGGTTTATCGGTCTTGTGACAGTTGTGTGGTGGTCGCCTGTATGGCTTTCCGTAGCGGCAGCGGTGCATCTGCTGCCGTGCTGGCGGCGTGGTCGAGAAGTTCCTGCCGTGAGCGTGGCATGAGTGTATTGCCTTGGCGCAGGAGGCGGCATAGCGTGAGCCATCCGCACAGGGAGGGCAGGTACTCGCCTCTGGCTATTTGCCCGAAAGCAAAGGTGGTTGCCCATTTCTGGGGGCATATCAGCTGCATGGCCATGAGCGAGGCTTCCTCGGTGGTCTTGAACTCGTGTGCCCATATCTCGGCTACCTCGGGCAGGAATTGTTCCGGTGGGGTGAGCATTATGGCGAGGAGGCGGCTTTCACGCACGTTTTCGTTCCACAGTTGCTGGGCAAGGTGCCTGTCGCGGGGAAACTGTGTGGCGATGGTCTGGAGTCGTGGCAGTTCTATACCCCAGATTACGTGGTATGGCATTCCTGCATCGCGCATAGCCTTGCTGGCTATGCCGTTCATGTTGGCTCGCAGTTCTCGTTTTATGTCTTGTATGGTCTGTTCCAATGTGGTTTCTAACTTGCTGTGTATTGGCGTCCGTAGCGTAGCATCTGCCGGTCGTATGTCTCTGTGTAGTCGACGGTGACGTCAGTGACGTTGCCGTCGCTGTCCTTGACGAGGGTGTAGCGGGGGTTGATTAATCCCTTGTATGGGGCGAGGTCGAGGGCTTCGTAGCGTCGTAGCATCTCGGCGTGTAGTATGGGGTCTACCTTCACTCCGTAAGTCTCGACGATGTTGCGTGCTGCGGGGAAATCTCCTGTGCTCTTGATTCGCTGTATCTCCGCCAGCAGGGTGCCTATTTGTCGTCTGAGGGTCTGGTAGTCGGTTATTTCCAGCGTGGTCTTACCGTCGGTGTGCGCGAGGTGCATGGCGTCTCCATTGTGCAGGCACCAGTTGCCTATGAGGGCGCGGTTGCGCATGTGTGCTTCCTCAATATCCCGGCCTGGCTGTATGCGTACCAGTTGGGTCATGATGCCGCCCAGCATGTAGGTGTAGTAGTTGGCGTGCCATGCGTCTGGGGTGGGGATGAGTCCTAACTGGTACATCTTGGGGTCTGCTATGTAGTAGAGCCCGAAGAGGTCTGCCCTGGCTTCCTCGATGGTGCTTGCGTATACTCCGAGTGCGTCGGCGTCTACTCCGGGTAGCATCTGACCGCTGCCGTGCCCAAGGCATTCGTGCAGGTCTGTGTGCAGGTCGTCGCAGATGTCTCCGTAGCGGTTGATCAGACTGCGTATGTCGTGGTTTGGTATGAACTCTTCACGGAAACCGTTGCCCTTGGCTGCCTGGTTGTATGCGGTGGTGAGGTTGCCTATGGTGACGCTCTTACTGCCGTATACGGAGCGTATCCAGTTGCTGTTGGGCAGGTTTATGCCTATGGCGCTGCTGGGATACAGGTCTCCGCCCAGGATGGCGGCTTGCACGACCAGTGCCGTGACGCCATGGCATTCCCGGCGCTTGAAGCGGTCGTCGACGGGGCTGTGGTCTTCGAACCATTGTGCGTGCTGGCTGATAACCTGTGTGCGGTGTGTGGCTTCTGTGTCCAGAATATTGACGTATCCTTCCCACGAGGCTTTCAGGCCTAACGGATCGCCATAGACTTCGGTGAATCCGTTGACAAAGTCAATGGTGCCCTGCGTCTCGCCTATCCAACTGATGGTGTATCGGTCGAAGGCGTCGAGTGAGCCTGTACGGTAGAATTCCAGGAGGAGGTCTATGTTTTTCTTTTGCAGAGGTGTCTGCGCATAGGTACGTGCCGACTCCAGTTCGCCTGCTATCAGCCGTATATTCTTGTCGTACAGTCCGCCTATGCGATATGTGTTCTCCCATAGTTTGCCTCTGTCGTCCCGCTCGAGACGGCTATTCATCCCGTACATGACAGGCCTGTCCGGATTGGGAGCAGTCTTCTTTAGGGATGCATAGAATTCCTCGGCTTCGTGTTGGGTCACTGTCTCGTCGTAGTAGTTGCATGCCGAGGACTGAAGCAGGTCTCCGCCTTTCTGGCTGACGCGCTTGGGCATGATGGCTGGATTGGTGATGACGTCTGTCAAAAGTGAGACCTCGCCTGCGGTAAGCCGGGGGGTGTGTTTCTCTGTGGGTATGGAGTTCCATGCCTGCAGGAGCCATTCTCTGGAGAATGACGGCTGGAACTTGTCCGTCGAGTAGTGGTGGTGTATGCCGTTGGCAAACCAGACTTGCCGGATGTATGTCAGGAATGACTGCCACCCGGCGTCGTCGTGGCTGACTGTGCTGTCGAGCAGTATGTTCTCCAGCATCCAGCGTATCCTGAGGTTGTACCTGCAGTTCTGGTCCCACAGGATGTCGCGCCCGTACAGCGAGGCTTTTGCCAGGTGGTATATGTATAGCTTGTCGTTGAGCGACAGGGTGTCGAATGCCGGTGTCTTGTAGCGCAGGAGTTCTATGTCGGCAAAGCGTATCTCCATTATTTCTTGTCGGATTTGTGTTTCTTGTCGTTCATGCTCGTACGGTATTCCACGGGTGTCATGTTGTTCATGCGGAAGAATGCTGCATAGAAGCTCTGACGGCTGGAGAAACCGGTGGAGAGGCCTATCTCCTCGGCTGACTTGTCCGAGAAGTGCTTGTCGGTAAGCATGTACATGGCTTCACGCACGCGGAACGAGTTGATGAGCTGTGAGAAATTGTCCCGGAACCTGAGGTGCATGACTGCGCTGATATAGCGTGTGTTGTAGCCGATTTCCCGGGCCATGCGGGCTGCTGTGTATCGTGGGTCACGGTATTTCTTCTCGACGACGAACTTGAGCATTATCTGCTCGTATATCTTCTCTACGGCAGCAGGGCTCATGGTCGTGATGTAGTTTACTGCCTTTTCCTTCTTCTCGGTAATGTTGTATTTTGAGTTCATTGTGTTATGAATTTGTGTGTCGTATGGCTGGATTGGGAATCTATTCCAATCCCAGTTGTATCTTGTACCTGGCTATCTGCATCAGTGTCTGGCGCTGGCTTTCCTCTTGGATGACGATGTTTCTTTCGACTTCGTGAATCTTGGCTTCGAGCTGTTCATCGGTAAGTGTGCCGGTATCTATCTGCAATCCAACGATTTCTGCCTGCAGTGCCTTGACTGTCTGTTCTTCAAGCAATGTGTCTATGGCGTTCTGCCGGACTCGTCTGCGCTTTTCCGTCCAGTCTATGTCCCTGGTGAGGATATCGCTGAGTTCCTGATACTGGACGGGTGGGTGATGGGCATTGTATGCATGTATCCACATGTCGACGCGGGACTGCTGGCTGCTGGCTTGCTGGTCGAGGTGTCTGCCAGTGAGGCGCAATCCAGCCAGGGTGCCTTGCTTGGTGTTGCGTGTGCCTGTCAGCAGATCCATTGATGCCTGTGCATCATGCATCCGCTGTCTGGCTTCATGCAGGCGAGCGATGCTGCGTTCCAATGCTGCGTTCGTATCTCTGTCGCACATCAGGGTCTCGCGGTGATCGTCGATGCGTTTGGTTTCTTCGGTAATGGAACGGGCTGTCTCGCGTAGCTGTTCTTGTGTCGTTGCAACTTCGGCGATGATGTCGTCTGTCATGTCCTGTTGTATGTGCAGGCTCTTGACATTTGACCGTTCCTCGTCAAGCCTGGCGTTGATTTCTTTCCATTCGTCACGCATGAGACGCAGGGTGCCACGCAGCTGTGTGGGGTTGCCCTGCCACTGTCGGTACCATTCTGGCAGCGTGATGGCGGTGTTGAGCTGGTCGTAGAGTTGATGGTAGCGTTCGTCCAGCGTCTTGATGACTGAATTGAGGTAGTCTATGCGTACGGAGATTATCTGACAGGTGGTGTCTACGCCTGACATCTGGCTTATGAGTTCGTCTTTCTTCTCCTCGAGCGTTGCTATCTGTTCGCTGAGGATGTCTATCTGGCTGCTGTGGTAGTTGAAGTCCTTGAGCTCTGCTGAGGCTGTCTGCAGGTCGCGCTGGCTGTTGTCCAGCAATTGGCGTATCGTGGCCATGCGTGCCTCGGAGTCGGTGCCTGGCCTGCATTCCTGAAACGTCGGGTCCAGAGACGAGTAGACGGCCCATTCCTTGACATCTTCGTCTTGCCTGAGTCGTACTATCTCCAGATTTTGCTGTTCTGCTACCAGTTGGCCCATGGTCTTCGTAAGGTTGTCGTGCAGCTGGTGCAGCTTATTCCTGAGTCCGCCAAGTTCCAGTTTCATCGTCTCGAACTCGCTGCGCATGTCGCTGATGAGCTTGCTCTGCTCCAGCATGGTATCACTGTGGAAGGGGTGGTGTGTGGAGCCGCATACGGTACAGGCGGTGCCTTCGTGGAGGTCGGCACGTAGCTGTACTACGTTCTGGCTCTTGCTGATAGTGAGGCTGTACTCGCGGTCTTTCACCTGCCGCCGCAGGTTCTGGACCTTGAGGGTTAGTTCCTGCTCGTTGTGCAGGTCGTATTCTATCTGTTGGCGCATGTTGTCTATCTGTTGGCTCTTCTGCTCTATCGTCGCATATCCCGTGCCTATGCGACGCCACAGGCTCTGTGCGGAAAGCAGCATTTGGATGCGGCTCTTCAGTTCCAGGACCTTCTCCTGCACGTTGTAGCTCTGCATACCCCGGATATTGGTCCTGTGTACGTTCAGCTCGTCCTGGAGGTTCTGTATCTTCCTGTTTACGTCTGCCAACTGGCTTTTCACATTGCTGAGTATTTCGTTCTGCCGGACAAGTTCCTGTGTGTTGGCCTGACGTTCTTCGGCATGGTGCCGGTCCTCGGACTCTATGTTTTCCAAATTGTTGAGCAACTCGAGTATCTGGTCTGTATTATCCAGCAGGTTCTCGTGGCTCTCCATACTGTGACGGCGATTCTCCAAGGTCGCAAGCCTGGTTTCTGCCTTGCCTGTATTGTCTGCGAGTTCGTTGCTTCTGTGCCTGAGTCCGGCCAGTCGTTCCTCTACGGTTTGCAAGATGGAGCCTGTCTGTCTGGCCATCTCCTGGTAGGTGGCCTTCTGTCCGTCCAGACAGCAGGTTTCCTGCAGCTTACGGCAGTCGTCCAGAAAACGGCTCTCGGCTTCGCTAAGGATTTCCGAACACTCTTTCAGGGTTTTGCGCTTCTCCTCGATTTGCCTGTCTGTATCTTGTAATTCCTGCTCCAGAGTGTTCCCCTGACGGCGGTTCTCTGCTGCTTCGTCATTTAGCAGTTGCATGCGCAAAAAGGGCACCATGATGCTCTCAAAGGTCTCGAAGCGTTCCAAATCCTCGGCATCGCGGCTTGTGGCTGCAGATTCCTTGTTGAGTTGATACAGGCGCTTGGAGTGCTCCTCTTGTGCGACGAACAGGTCGTGGTGGCGTGAAAGGTTGTTGCGAAGTGCATGCAGGCGTTTGAGTTCGTCCTCAATGTTGCGGAGCCGGGTCTGCGCCAACTTCATCATTTCGCGCATACGTTGCTGCTGTGCACTGGCAAGCTCTGGACTTTCTGCTGTCATTTTTTTGGGATGATATTTGCACAAAGATATAAATTTTGGAAAAAATATCGTGTACGGCCCTGTAATGATGCGGCTACATTATATAATTTTAAACATTTTTACACGTAGCAGGCGTTCTTTGAATTTCTTTTCTTACCTTTGCACGAAACTGAAAATGATTGTTTTCCTAATTTTTATCTGACGAATGAAACCTGGAATACCTAAGGGAACCCGCGATTTCGGTGCGGCAGAGATGGCTCGTCGCAACTATATTTTCGATACTATACGTTCCGTCTATTCGCTATATGGCTTCTCGCAAATCGAGACGCCTGCCATGGAAAACCTGTCGACGTTGATGGGAAAATATGGAGAGGAGGGGGACAAGCTGTTGTTCAAAATACTGAATAGCGGAGACTTCCGCGGCGGAATCACCGCCGACGGCTGGACGGGCAAGACGCTGGGACAGCTGACTACTGCTCTCTGCGAAAAGGGTCTGCGCTACGACCTGACGGTCCCGTTCGCCCGCTATGTCGTACAGCATCGCGAGGAGTTGCAACTTCCCTTCCGGCGCTACCAGATCCAGCCCGTATGGCGTGCCGACCGCCCACAGAAAGGACGCTATCGCGAGTTCTACCAGTGCGACGCTGACGTTGTGGGCAGTGATTCGCTGCTGAACGAGGTCGAGCTTATGCAGATTGTCGATACGGTGTTCAGAAGATTCGGCATCAGGGTTTGTATCAAGATCAACAATCGCAAGATTCTTGCCGGTATAGCGGAGATAATCGGCCAGGCGGACAAGATTGCGGACATAACCGTGGCAATAGACAAACTGGATAAGATAGGACTGGAGAACGTGAATGCAGAGTTGCTCAAGGCTGGCATCACGGAGGAGAACGTACAGAAGCTGCAACCGATAATACGATTGTCTGGTTCCAATTCCGACAAGATTGAGACAATGCGTCACAGCCTGGTCTGCAGCGAGACCGGACTGAAGGGTATCGAAGAGGTTGAATACGTCCTGACTATGCTGGAGGCACAGGGTTCGCTGCACAATGAAATAGAGTTGGACCTTACATTGGCCCGTGGTCTGAACTATTACACAGGCTGCATTTTTGAGGTCAAGGCCATGGATGTGCAGATAGGCAGTATAACCGGTGGCGGCAGGTATGACAACCTTACGGGTATTTTTGGGATGCCTGGCCTTTCGGGTGTGGGAATATCATTTGGGGCGGACAGGATATATGACGTCCTGAACCAGTTGGACCTGTATCCTGAGGAGGTGCGCACGGCTACACAGGTCATGTTCGTGAATTTTGGCGAGAGTGAGACTCGCTATCTGATGCCTGTGGTTGCCAGATTGCGTGAAAATGGCATAAGGAGCGAAATATATCCGGATACCGTAAAGATGAAGAAACAGATGCAATATGCCAATGCCAAGGCAATTCCCTATGTGGTCCTGGCTGGTGAAAACGAGATGGAGAGCCATACGGTCACGCTCAAGAACATGGTCAGCGGGGAGCAGACTCAACTTTCCATAGAACAACTGGTTGCCTGCCTATGTGGGGCATAAGCGAGCGGGGTAACACGTGGACGCACCTTACGGGTGTGGTATTTGCCTTGTCCTCTATCTGGATGGTATGGCCGGCAATAGGAAAAAGCTGGCAGATGGCGTTCGGAGTGATTTTCTTTATCACGGGGATGTTCCTGATGTATCTGTCCAGCACTCTGTATCACTGGGTAAGACCAGGTATGGCCAAGGACGTCTTGCGACGCCTTGACCATATCAGTATCTACGTGATGATTGCCTGTTCGTATACCCCTATATGTGTGGGAGTAATCGGCGGATGGGCAGGCTGGACCATATTCGG
>DFKL01000144.1 GCA_002373535.1 Prevotellaceae bacterium UBA3646
TAACTTTCGGGGTTCACTTCATTTCAGATAATCTTTTTATCTTACGGAAATCTTGCGACCTTCGATAATGTACAGGCCAGGCATCAGTCCGTATGTGCTTTCCAGCAACGGTACTTGCTTGCGCATGCGTATGCCGTTTATGGTATATACGTCAACCAGACGATTAGGACCTTCGGGGTCGTTCATGATACTTTGTACGTCTGTCGGAACGCCTGGATCCTCAGGCTTGACGATGTCATCTTCGTATATGTCGGGATACTTCGTCAGGTTATTCCATATATAGTTGTATCGTTTGGTAAGCCAGTTCTTTGCATTTGAAGTCTGAGTAGCATAATTGTTGCCATCGGTCCATTTGCTGGCATTGTGTTGCAGAGACGGATTCGCATAGTTGAAATAGTCGTCAATATGTTCCAACAGGTCAGTAAGGCCGTCGTGTTCTACATAGTGACGCCAAACCTTGTAATATGCCTGTCTGGCAATAGTCGAGGAACGCAGGGCATCGAAGAAAGGGTATCCCAGATTACTGCTGACACAGTTGTTGAAGATGTCTTCCTCCGCACTGTATACATAGTATTGTCTTGTCCCGTCATATCCAAATGACCAGTCAAAGTCCCAGACTGGGCCAAACTGCCATTTCCCTCCATTTTGGATGTTTTCGTTATACAGGAACCAGCTCTTTGGATGCTTACATTCCTGGTTGCGCGTCAAGTCGTTCACGAACCATGCGCGGGCCCATGCGTCCATGTCGACAAAGTCTGTATACTGCACATATTTGCCGGCAGAGTATGTCTTGCCGTTTATCAGCAGTGTAGCTACATTGTCAAAGCTGCTGACTATCTGGCTTTTGGTGAGTGTGCGTCTGTCATCGGCTTCTTCGAAGTCAGGAAACTTGATGTTGGTATAAATCTGGTACTGAGAGGTCTGGAACTTATGTGTCTCGTCATAATGGCTGTCTAACTCCAGCAAACAAACGTTGGCTTCCTTTACCAACTTTTCTTCTGCCAGCTGGTCCTCGGTCCATCCTGCGTATTTAGGATCGCTACTGTCTATCGTCACGTCAATACTGTTGTTTGAGATACCGACCTTTTCCGTCACATTGTAGCTGCCACGGTAGTTGCCGTTGACGTACAGCTCAACAGGGACTATGTGGTTGCATGCCAGTGAGCCGACCTGATCGGCTATCTTCATGGCTATGGCATTGGTGGTCATACTGCCTGCCTGCTTATTTGCGAGGAGAACCCAGTTCTTTCCTCCGCTCAGGCCGCACATCTTGACTTTTTCAGGGAATTTGAGGCGGTACGGGTTCTTGCTGTCGTATGTGTCGCTCCAAGATGAATTACCGCGTCCCTTGACCTTTATTTCCGTAGCCGGAATATCAGCCCATACACCGGCTCCGTCCATAGTGAACGTAGCTTTATGCCATTTTTCCTTCCCGTTCATGCCAATCCAGTGGCTATCGTCCCATGACGATGATGTGTTGCCATCGCCAAAATCGATAGTCAGATCAATGCGAGGTACGCTATATTGGCTGGTCGGATGATCGGTAGGATAGTCTACGATTACCCTGTATGTGCGGCCAAAAGGAATGAAGGTGTGCTCGTATACGGCAGGCTGGATCAGTATTGGTTCTTCGCTCTCTTCATTATAGTCTGGGTTAGACTCGGCCTTGTACATGCTGAATTCGCTGAGTACCAGATAGTTCTTGTATCCTGATTCTGTCAGCTGTATCCGGAATTTGCTGTATGGCTCATTCAGTTGTATGACCTTTGACATGTATGTAGTCGCAAGCTTGTCAGGAAGGTCGTCTGTCTCTTTCGTGAAATGCTTTATGTTCGTCCAGTTATTCCCGTCGTTACTTGCCTGAAGTATGAAGCCGAGAGGGGCATATTTGTCGTTGGAATTACGTGTCGTATATGCAAACTTGAAAGCCTCAAGCTGTTCCTCCAGGTCAATCTGCAGGTACGGCCATACCGTATATCCGTCACCCCAATATCCGTTGTTCTGCCAGTTTGGCTGCACACGGCCCCATCCTGTGTGGAAACAGGTAGTAATGTCGTTGTCTACAAGACTCGAAACGCCTTCGGTGGCTTCAGAGCTGGGATAGTCCGTAGAAAAATTGTCTGCAGCGAGATTAAGTTTAGTAAATATCCACTTGTCGTCTTCGCTGACGGTCTCCGGAGTACTCCAGACTTCGTCCTGTATCTTACGGGTCTGGTAAATGAAGTTCTTTGGATAGGCCACGGTGTATTTTACTGGTGTGTCGAACCTGCGGCTTGTCTGCTTGCTGATCTGTTGAACACCATCTACGTAAGCATTAGCTCCTTCCGGCAGCTTAAAACTGGGAATCAGGCGTTTGCCTATAACTGATGCCGTCACGGTAACCTTGTTGTTCGTGTTGTCTATGGTGCCTTCTGCATCGTCAAACAGTTGATCGTTGAACTTGTTGTTAAACTTAAAGCTCTCAAATACGGGAAGGTCGCCTATGTATTCGTCCTGAATGCTGGAAACCTCTGAGTCTGCCAACTTAAACTGATCGTCTCCCAACAGAGTCCATGTATGTACTTTGCCGGCATGTGTGTATGATTGTATGTATTCAGTCGGTATTACGACCAGTTCTCCGTCATTTTTGTAAATATATTTGCAAGCTCCGACATTATCCGGTTTTACATGTACCTCACAGTAGGCACTCTTTCCGTTGTGAGCCGTCGCGGTTATCCTGGCAGTGCCTTCACTCACTGCAGTCACAAGGCCTGATGTGCTGACCTTGGCGACATACGGATCCGTAGATGCCCATGTCAGCGTCTTATCCATGGCATTGGAGGGAAGTATTGCTGCCGTAAGTTGTTCTGTGTCCAATTCCCTGAGTTCCAATGTCGTCTTGTTCATGGTCACCGAGGTAACCGGTGTCGGATTGAGGACGGTGACTGTGCAGGTGGCGGAATAATTGTAGTATTTCACCTTTACGGTGATTGTACATGTGCCGGCCTTTTTTGCCGTGACGACGCCGTCAGATGTAATCGTGGCCACATTCGTGTTACTGGACGAGACTGTGTACCACTGGGACATGCTTTCTTCTCTCCCGTCGTAGTAAACCTTCAAGGTGTATGTCTCACCGACATAGAGTTGTAGGGAAGTCTTGTCCAAGGTGACAACCGGAGTGCTCCCTTGTGCAATGGCATCCAATAATACTGTAGTTAAAAACAGTATAGCAAAAAACCGCCTTTTCATATCGTCAGTACTTATGTTATATTTGTAAATTTATAAATTTTGCATGTCAAATATATAAATAAATAGTCGTATCTTTGCAGGGCTTAGGTGTTTTTGAATGCCAAGCAGTGCTTTTTTAACATTTTATTTATTATTTATTATGAGAAAAAGGAACAACTTTGGAACAGGACAGGTCACTTTCCGTCGTTTCGGCGGTAAGGGATGGTGCATTTTCCGAAGTCTTTCCCTGAACATCCGGATAGGCGTGCTTACCGTTGCCACTTTGGCCAGTGCCGTCTCGTCCAAGGCTCATGCCGAGGTACTGAGCGATGAAAGGACAGCTGCAGTTGAGGATGAAGGGAAAGAGATGGAGGAGGTCACTGTCCAGACTTCGATTGCTCCGCTGACTATGTTGCAGTCAGCCAGGGTTGTTACGGTTATCACCCGCAGAGAGATCGAACAAGCGGGTGCCACTACCGTCAACGATCTTCTGAAAATGGTCTCTGGCGTAGATGTCCGTCAACGTGGAGGCTGGGGCGTACAGACGGACATCAGTGTGGATGGAGGATCATATGAACAGGTGACTATTTTGTTGAACGGCCTGAATATCTCCAATCCGCATACAGGTCATCTGGCTGCAGATTTTCCTGTGACAGTCAGCGATATTGAGCGTGTAGAAGTATTAGAGGGGGCCTCTGGTCGTGTATATGGTACCCAGGCATTCGGCGGAGCCGTGAATGTCGTGACACGCAAGGCAGCCGGACTGGAGCGGGAAAAGGCAGGAAAGAAGTCTGCCTGGAACCTGGACGTCGGTGTCGATGCCGGCATGCATGGTACCGTAATTGCCGACGGTAGAGCCGGATGGCAGGTCGGTAAATTGTATAACAGCGTATCTTTTGCCGGTGGACGCAGTGATGGTGGCGTCACAAACGGTGACTGGAAAAAAGGTAATGTGTACCTGCAAGGTTGCTATGCATTTTCCAATACAAATACGTCGGATGCCCCGAGGGTATACTGGCAATTTGGATACAGCGGCAAGTCGTATGGTGCAAACACGTTCTATTCCGGCTCAAGTAACGACCAGTATGAATCAAACGACCGTGTATTGATGAATGTGCAGATGGAGACCGGCAAGAAGCTGCACCTGTCACCTTCTGTCTATTGGATTCGTACCTATGACGACTATCAGTGGCACAGAGGCACACCGACCAATTCACATTATAGCGATGTCTATGGCGTACGCCTGAACGGCTGGTTCCAGTGGGTTGCCGGACGTACGGCATTCGGTTCAGAACTGCGTCAGGAAGGCATTGTCTCAACTTCGCTGGGTAACCATGACAGGACCAATGTCTCCTTCAATCTGGAGCATAATGTGTTGCTGAGACGCTGGACCGTGAGTGCAGGCCTTTCTGCAGTGATGAATACAGGTGTGGACAAACGCTTTCGTTTCTATCCAGGGGTTGATGTCGCATACCGGCCGTCCGACGAGTGGAAAATACTACTGTCATACAATATGGGAGTAAGACTGCCGTCATATACCGATTTGTACTATTCCAGTCCTGATATATCGGGAAATGAAAGACTTAAGCCGGAGAGAAACCAAAGCCTGTCGTTCGGCGTCACGTGGACAAAGACGTGGCTAAGGGCTCAGGCTAAGATATTCTATAATCACGGAGACAATATAATAGACTATGTCAAGGAGTTTTGGAAAGACGTCGCGCATGCAGACAATTTTAATCGTGACGCCGTAGGTGTGAGTGCAGAGGCAAAGCTTGCCCTGCGGAACCTGGCAGGCAGCCCTTCGGCGGCTTCGTGGATGCCAGACGTAAATCTGTCGTATACATATCTATATCAGAAACGTGAGGAGGCAAGGTTCCGGGTCTTTACGTCCCTGTACGGTGACGATTATCTGCGTCATAAGATGGTTCTTACCGTAAATCAGAAAATCTGGGACAGGCTTTCCGTAACTCTCGGTCTGCGTGTCCAGGACCGTATGGGAACGTATCAGGTATACGAAGGTACGGTACCTACTCCGGAATTGCGCAACTATGTCGCATATGCAACGATGGATGCAAAGATACAATGGTCTGACAAAAGATATGAAGTATGGGTAAAGGGCGAGAACCTGGGCAATCATCATTATCAGGATATAGGTAATGTGCCACAACCTGGAATATGGGTGATGTCTGGAGTAAGGATCAAATTGAATTTTTAGAAGAAAAAATCCCGGGGCTTGTGCAATGGCCTCGGGATTTTTTTCTTATCTTTGCATCGCATAGTTTGATGATATTGGGACATGACTCGACTATATGTTATAATCGCTGCCATAGCCTGGAGCTTGACTTCCGTGGCATACACCGTCGTGATTGATGCGGGACATGGCGGCAGAGATGCAGGAGCACTGGGGCTCGTTACGAAGGAAAAACACATCAATCTTGCCGTCGCATTGGCATTAGGCAAGATGATTACGGACAATTGTCCTGACGTAAAAGTTATATATACAAGGAAGACTGACGTGTTCGTGGAACTGAACGAGCGTGCAGCCATAGCCAACCGTGCAAAGGCTGATCTGTTCATCTCCATCCACACAAACAGTACGGCATCTGGACTGAAGGGTACATCAGCCAATGGTACGGAGACATATACGTTAGGTATGCATCGCGCCAATGACAACCTGGCTGTGGCAAAGCGAGAGAACAGCGTCATCATGCTTGAGAAGAACTATGAACAGAAATATGAAGGCTTTGACCCTCGTAAGAGTGAATCATACATTATTTTCGAGTTGATGCAGGACCGTAATATGGCCAGCAGCGTAAATCTTGCAAGGCTTATACAGAATCAGTTCCGGCAAACTGCCCGCCGTATCGATAAAGGCGTATATCAGGCAGGATTCCTGGTCCTCCGCCAAACCAGCATGCCGAGCGTGTTGATAGAATTGGGCTATATAAACAATGCCAATGAGGAGGTGTTCCTGAATTCGCGTGACGGCCAGCAGAAAATGGCACAGAGCATTTTTAATGCATTCATTCAATACAGAAAGAAATGAATAAAGAATACAAGATAGGCATCGTGGGCATAGTTGCTCTCGTGGCCCTGTTCATGGGAATACGCTTCCTGCAGGGCAGGAACCTGTTCAATACCAATCACGAATACTATGTGTCGTTTGTAAATGCCAAGGGACTTGCGCTCAGCTCCAAGGTATACGCCGATGGCATTGACGTAGGAATAGTTTCTGATATATTGTATGATTACGAAAATCCTGGCAACGTACTGGTGGAAATCAGCGTAGACCGTCGCCTGGTATTGAGGGAAGGGACACGCATCCAGTTGGATACTGGTCTGATGGGCGGCTGTACGCTTAACATATACCCGAGTGGCGGTGACGGCCGTGTGTACCATGTGAGGGATACGATCATAGGGAACGAGCAGCCTGCGATTATTGACAAGGCGGCAGAGGTGATACCTGACGTCAGGCAGATGATAGCGAAGGTAGATACGTTAATGACGACTCTGAACAGGCTTGCAGGCAATCCTGACATACCTGTCGTGATAGATAACGTGCGGGATGTCACAGCCGACTTGCGGATAACTACCCGAAGACTAAACACCCTGTTGGACAGCGACGTTCCCCGGCTGTTGACTACATACAGGCAGCTTGGTGAGCACACCACTGCCATGGTAGACCATTTCAAGAGCATTGACATACGTCCGACTATAGACAGCGTCAATACTACCCTGTCAAACGTAAATGGACTTATGGCCAGGATTCAGAGTAACGAGGGAACAATAGGAGCATTGATTAACGACCGTTCAATGTACGACAATCTGAACCACACGATCCAAAGTGCAGATTCGCTGGTGACGGATATAAAGGCACATCCCAAGCGATATGTCCATTTCAGTGTCTTTGGCAGAAAGGACAAGTAGTGATTTAATGAAAATAATTTGAAATTTTCTACACTTTTGCTCTTGTCTAATTGAGAGAATCTAACTATATTTGCAATCCCAGAACAGCAGATAACAGATAATGGCATCCAGTAAGGCTCTGTGGCAGCGCTGCATGGAACTGATACGCAGCCGACTGAACGAGCAACAGTTTTCAACATGGTTCGCACCTTTAAGGTTCAAGTCCTATGATGCAGATACCAAGGAACTGACAATATTTATTCCAAGTCAGTTCTTTTACGAGTATCTGGAAGCCAACTATCGTCGTATTATCTATCTTGCTCTATATCACGTCTTTGGACAGGATACTCGCCTGATGTACCAAGTCGCCGTCATTCGTAATGAAAGGGTCGACGTACCAAGTCAGGGGCCTCGTATCGACATAAATGCAGGTGTTGAAGATGATGATGTGCGCGATATTCCTACAGTGATTCAAGCGGCAGTACGCAAGGATGACCTGGATTCGCATCTAAACGTAGAGCAGACGTTTGACAATTTCATAGAAGGAGTCAGCAACCGCTTGCCACGCAGCGTCGGTCAGGCCGTTGCCGAGGATCCTACAAGGAAGACTTTCAACCCGTTGTTTATATACGGACCCAGCGGATGTGGAAAGACGCATCTTGCGAATGCCATTGGCATGCGTTTGAAGCGTTTGCATCCGGACAAGCGTGTGCTTTATGTTTCGGCTCATCTGTTTCAAGTACAATACGTACAGGCACGTATTGACAATAAAATCAACGACTTTATCCACTTCTACCAAAGTATAGACTGTCTTATTCTGGACGACGTCCAGGAGTTCAGCGGCAAAACTGGTACCCTGGAGGCTTTTTTCCATATTTTTAATCATCTTCACCTGAACGGACGTCAGATAATAATGACCAGTGACCGTCCGCCTGTCGAGCTAAAGGATATGGAGGAACGTATGCTTACTCGTTTCAAATGGGGAATGCTGGCAGAACTGGAAAGCCCGGACGGTCAGTTGCGCCGCGATATCCTGCATATGCTTGTACGTCGTGACGGTCTGCTTATAACGGATGATGTTATAGACTACATAGCGTCCAACATCCAAGACAACATACGTGAACTGGAGGGTGTCGTCCATTCGTTGCTGGCATACAGCGTGATGGGAAATACAGAGATTGACCTTGATTTTGCCCGTCGTATAGTAAAGGCAAATACAAGACATACTCATCGCAAGGTTACTATGGAGGATATAGTCGAGTGTACGTGCCGTCATTACAAACTGACACAAGAGGAGATCATGGGAACATGCCGCCGCGCCGATTTTGTCCTAGGCCGTCATGTGGCAATGTATCTTACGCAGAAACACACCGGCAGTACGGTAAAGCATATAGGCCATGTCCTTGGTGGCCGTACCCACACTACCGTATTGCATGGAATCAGACAAATTGAGAACCGTCTGAAGACAGACGTAGCCTTCCGTAAAGAGCTACGCGAGATAGAGAAGACATTCTAATTCTGTATATGTACGATTTTTCCAAACGCAGAAGCATTCGCCGTTACAAGACCGAGGATGTCTGTGACGACCTTCTGAATTCCCTCTTGATGCGTGCTTCACATACGCAGACGATGGGCAACCTGCAGTTGTATAGTGTCGTCGTGACGCGCAATCAAGATATTAAACGCCAGCTGAGTCCTGCGCATTACAATCAGCCTATGGTCACGCAGGCTCCGGTTGTCTTGACTTTTTGTGCTGATTTCCGTCGCACCACCGACTGGGCATTGCAGCGAAATGCCAATCCTGGCTATGATAACCTCTTGTCATTCCAGAATGCATGCACAGATACTCTCCTGTATTGCCAGACATTCTGCAATATGGCAGAAGAAGAGGGATTGGGACTTTGCTTCCTGGGAACGACGCTATATAATTCTGATGCTATCATCGATATCCTCCAGCTTCCTGTGCTGACTTTCCCGGTTGCCACGATAACATTGGGATGGCCTAACGAGGAAGGAAAGGTCAGCGACCGGCTTCCATTGTGTGCAATACGTCATGACGAAGTCTATCGACCTTTCAATGCAGAGCGGATCAATGCAAGTTATTCTGAACGTGAGGCATTGGAAGAAAGCAAGCATTTCGTGGAAGAGAACCATAAGGATAATCTGGCACAGGTGTTTACCGACATACGCTATTCTGCCGATGATAACCTGAATATATCCGTTGCTTTGGACGGTGCTATGCGCAGGCAGGGATTTCAGGGTAGCCTGATTGGTGAGATGACGCGTCAGCGTCCGGAGTCTCTGGAATGCGATATAGTGAGATTCCAGAACAAGAAAGAGCGTTGGGTGGCCTTTGTCGGGCTGTGGAAAAATCGTCCCTACGAAATCTTTACAGGAATATTGGACGATGACGACGGTATCATGATACCCAAAAGCGTCAGCAAGGGGTATATAGTAAAGCGTCTTCTCGGTGACGGCTCCCGTCGCTACGACTTCCAGTTTGTAAACAAACGAGGGTATAAGATTACGATAGAGGGGTTGAGTGAGCGTTTCAATCCAGAGTACTGGAACTATGCCAAGCTGATTTCTGGCGTACTGCGCTACGGTATGCCACTGGAGCGAGTCATCGCGCTGATAAAGAGTCTTCAACTTGATTCTGACAATATAAACTCCTGGACTTCCGGTGTCGCCAAAGCGCTTAAGCGATATATCAATGGCGGACAGCTGGAGGATAAGGATACAGAGACGCAGGAGGATTGATGCTCTGTAATATCCATATCAGGGGCCTTCGTCTTGCGGCAAAACACGGAGTCCTGGAACAGGAACGCCTTATCGGGGCGGATTTCGTCGTTTCGATAGATGCTGAGGTTGAGGTTGATGACAAGGCCTTTGCCGCCGATGACATAGATGGGACAGTGTCGTATGCAGATGTTGTCGAGACAGTAAAGATTCAGATGAGTGTCACGTCAAACCTGTTGGAGCATGTTGCTTACCGTATTGCATCATCCCTGCTTGACAGGTTCCGGCGAATCCGGAGAGTCTGCGTATG
Source organism: Prevotellaceae bacterium UBA3646 (assembly GCA_002373535.1). Lineage (GTDB taxonomy): Bacteria > Bacteroidota > Bacteroidia > Bacteroidales > Bacteroidaceae > Physcousia. The sequence continues at coordinate 10,163 of DFKL01000144.1, forward strand.
TATAGACAAAGAGAACCCGCCTTGCGGTGTGACGGCATCCGCCATAGGAGTAGAAATAAGGCTACACCGATAGCCAAAACGATGTTTTATCACATTTTTCGTATCCATTCGCTTTCTCTTTTTACTGAAAAAGTGTAACTTTACCACGTTTTCGCACATGCGTGCGCATTACATTAAAGACGCTAATTTTGTAAAAGGAAAAAAATAATGGAAAATCTAGGTATTGGACTACAGCTCATGATTGTGGGCATGTGTACCGTATTCCTTATTCTGCTTATCGTTATCTACGGCGGCAAACTACTGATAAAAGTGGTAAATCGCATTGCTCCTGAGGAGATGGCGGCTGTCAAGAAGACAGTACGAGCGAGTACGGATGGCGCAGATCCTACTGTAATGGCAGTATTGAGTGAGACGGTAAGGCAATTGACAGGTGGCAAAGGACATATTTCTTCTGTCAGGAGGATATAGGAGAAATGCTGAATAATACACATTGATGTCTAAAGCAAAAAGTAAAAACGAGATATGAATGAAGTGAAATTTTCGCTGGTCTTCCGTGATATGTGGCAGAGTGCAGGCAAGTACCAGCCACGTGTTGACCAGTTGGTAAAGATTGCCCCAGTAATTATACGTATGGGGTGTTTTGACCGTGTTGAGACAAACGGAGGTGGATTCGAACAGGTAAACCTGTTGTATGGAGAGAACCCGAACAAGAGTGTCCGTGAGTGGACCAAGCCATTCCACGAGGCTGGCATTCAGACCCATATGCTTGACAGGGCACTCAACGGACTGCGAATGAGTCCGTGCCCCAAGGACGTACGCAGACTTTTTTACAAGGTGAAAAAGAAACAGGGAACGGATATTACACGTATATTCTGCGGCCTGAACGATCCGCGTAATGTTATCCCCTCAATCCAGTATGCCCATGAAGGCGGAATGATTGCACAGGCCAGCCTGTGTATCACACACAGCCCTATACACACGGTAGAGTATTACGTGGAGCTGGCCAAGAAATTCATTGACGCAGGTGCAGACGAGATTTGCCTGAAGGATATGGCAGGCATAGGCCGTCCAGTGTCGCTGGGCAAGATAACAGAGGGGATAAAGGCATACAAGAAGGATATTGTAATACAGTATCACAGCCATGCCGGTCCAGGATTTAACATGGCATCAATACTTGAGGTCGCCAAGGCCGGTTGTGACTATATCGACACAGGTATGAGCCCTCTGTCATGGGGTACAGGACATGCAGACATCATCGCTGTCCAGGAAATGCTCAAGGACGCAGGCTTCAAGGTCAAGGAGATAGACATGGAGGCGTATATGGAGGCAAGAACCCAGATTCAGGAAATGTATGATGATTTCCTGGGTTATTATATTCCGGCCTTGAACCATATAAACAATTCGCTTCTGATAAAGCCGGGCCTGCCAGGAGGTATGATGGGAAGCCTGATGACAGATCTGGAGGATAACCTGAAGAGCCTTAACAAGTGGAAGGTAAAGAACAACCAGCCGGAACTGACCACAGACCAGCTTTTGGTCAAGCTCTTTGACGAGGTTGCATACGTATGGCCGAAGGTCGGCTATCCATGTCTGGTAACGCCTTTCTCGCAATATGTCAAGAATCTGGCCTTGATGAACGTAATGCAGATGGAGAAGGGCAAAGCCCGCTGGAGTATGATTGCCGACAATATATGGGATATGATATTGGGCAAGAGCGGACAACTGCCAGGGGCTGTCGCACCAGAGCTGGTAGAGATGGCCAAGGAACAGGGCAGGGAGTTTGAGGACAGTGATCCGCAGAGTCACTATCCAGACAAGCTGGATGAGTTCCGTGCCGAAATGAACGAGAACGGTTGGGAACTCGGTGAGGATGACGAAGAGTTGTTTGAACTTGCAATGCATCCGGAACAGTACCGTGCCTACAAGAGCGGCAAGGCCAAGGCTGACTTTGAGACAGACCTGGCAGAGCGCAAGGCGAAGAAGAATGCTCCGGCAGGCGGCGAATTGCCTAAGGCAATCAAGGTAAGCGTGAACGGTGCGGTTTACGAAGTGAATATTTCGTATGGCAGTGATGCACCCGCAGCCACAAGTGCGCCCGCAGCAGCTCCTGCAGGAGAGGGAACAGACCTGCTGGCTCCTTTGGAAGGAAAATTCTATCTGGTGAAAGACAACAGCGAGACGCCAAAGAAGGTAGGTGACCAAGTCGTTGAAGGTGACGTGCTGGGCTATATAGAGGCAATGAAGACATTTAATGCCATACGTGCCGACAAGGCAGGTGTCATCACTGCAATTATTCCTGCTTCCGGCGACAGTGTCGAGGAGGACGACGTAATCATGAAGATAGCATGATTCATTTTCATTAATTTAATATATGTTTGATAAAATGGAAATGTTTTATGACATACTGAGCAAGCTTTACGACATGACGGCGTTTTCGGCCATCGGCGCGAATCCGCTGTTCATCGTGATGTACATACTTGCTTTCACTTTGCTATATCTGGGTATCGTGAAAAAGTATGAGCCGTTACTGCTCGTACCTATTGCTTTCGGAGTCCTGATTGCCAACTTTCCAGGAGGCGGCATGGGTGTCCTCCAGGCAGACTCGCATGGCATGGTTCCTGTAACCGTCAACGGAGTTACGGAGATGAAGAATATCTATTCCATGCCTCTTCATGAGATTGCACATGACCTGGGATTGATGAACTATCTGTACTATGCACTGATTAAGTCGGGACTACTGCCTCCAATCATATTCATGGGTGTAGGTGCTCTTACAGATTTCGGTCCTATGTTACGTAACCTGAAACTGGCCATATTCGGTGCTGCTGCCCAGATGGGTATATTTGCCGTGTTGCTGGTAGCACTGCTGTGCGGCTTTACTCCGCAGGAGGCAGGTTCCCTTGGAATTATAGGAGGAGCCGACGGACCTACTGCCATCTTCACTACTATCAAGCTTGCACCCCATCTTTTGGGCCCGATAGCCATTGCCGCATATAGCTATATGGCCCTGGTACCAGTAATTATTCCATTGGTCGTGAAGTTGATGTGCTCGGAAAAGGAACTCCGTATAAACATGAAGGAACAGGACAGACTTTATCCTGATACGACCCAGATCAAGAATATGCGTGTCCTAAAGATAATCTTCCCGATAGCCGTGACTACGATAGTGGCGATCTTTGTCCCGACGGCAGTCAGTCTGGTAGGTATGCTGATGTTTGGTAACCTTGTCAAGGAAATAGGCAATGATACCAGTCGTCTGTTCGATGCTGCCAGTAACGGAATCATGAATGCATCAACTATATTCCTGGGACTGTGTGTGGGAGCCACAATGACCGTAGATGCCTTTATCAACGTACAGACGCTGGGAATAGTTGCAGGTGGATTCTGTGCCTTTGCACTCTCCATAGCCAGCGGTATCCTTATGGTAAAGATATGGAATCTGTTTGCAAAGAAGAAAATCAATCCGCTTATAGGGGCGACAGGCCTTTCAGCCGTGCCTATGGCAAGCCGTGTATGTAACGGAATCAGCACCAAGTACGATCCCAAGAATCATGTACTCAACTACTGTATGAGTTCGAATATCTCTGGCGTAATCGGTTCGGCCGTAGCTGCAGGCGTACTAATTTCCTTCCTTGGCTAATGATGAGCAAAATAGGATTTTACACAGGAATATGCTGGAGTATATCATTCCTGATCTCTGCCTATAGCATGAGTCACCCCGGATGGGGCTTTGCAGGAGAAATCCTGGGTCTCCTGTCTGTCTGGGTGGCAGGCGTCCAGTTGCGTATGCTTGACATACATGGAATACGCCGCCGTTGGCATAAGTCACTGACGGTACAGTTACTGGCTGCCGTCCTGTGTACATTCGTCCAATATATCTTCTTTCGCTATGTTGATGGCGGAAGGTTTATGCAGGCCATACTGGATTTCTACGCTAATCCTGAGAACAGGGCAATCATAGAGCAGCAATATCCGGGCATAGACGTACATGAGGTATTGAAGTCGTTCAGTACAATAGAGATAAGCCAACTGGTCATGAGCTTCCTGATAATGAACTCACTGATTGCAGTGCTGCTCAGTATACCAACCATGATTGTCTCCAGACCAAGGGCAGAAAAGAAGATACGGTGACGATACATAGCATTGACGATATTACGGAAGAATAACATGCAGCTCAAGGATACCTCGTTTGTGGATTTGATGCAGAAACGTATCTGCAATGTACTGATTATCGCCAATCCATACGATGCTTTCATGTTGGAGGATGACGGGCGGGTGGACGAGAAGATATTCTCGGAGTATGCCAAGCTGGGCCTGCGATTTCCACCCCGTTTCATACAGGTCTCCAACGAGGCCGAGGCTCGCGCCCAGATGGCTACAGGCAGTATAGATCTTGTCATCTGTATGCCGGCAGCCGAGAATAACAACGTATTTGACATTGCACGTGACATCAAGGCTGCACATACAGAAATACCCATAGTCGTCCTGACACCTTTCAGCCATGGTATTACCAATCGTATAGAAAACGAGGACCTGTCGGCATTTGAATATGTTTTCTGCTGGCTGGGCAATACAGAACTGCTATTGTCCATAATCAAGCTGATCGAGGACAAGATGAACCTTGAGCATGATATCCGCAGTGCCGGGGTGCAGATGCTTCTTGTCGTCGAGGACAGCATACGATTCTATAGCAGCATCCTTCCTAACTTGTACAAGTTTGTCCTGCACCAAAGCCTTGCATTTGCCTCTGAGGCTCTTAACTCCAGCCTTGAGGCTCTGCGCATGCGCGGACGTCCTAAGATAGTGCTGGCACGAACATACGAGGAAGCGTGGGCATTGTACGAGAAATTTGCCGACAATGCGCTGGGTGTAATCTCTGACTGCCGCTTTCCCATATACAACGGCAGCCGTCAGGCAGATGAAATGGCTGGTTTCAAACTGTTGAGCTGTATACGTGCCCGTGATCCGTATATACCTCTGATACTGGAATCAAGCGAGAGTGAGAGGGCAGAACTGGCACACCAGTGCGGAGCCCTGTTTATCGACAAGAACTCGAAGAAGATGGGAGTTGACCTTCGTACCCTGATGCGCCGTTTCTTCGGTTTTGGCGACTTTGTCTTCCGCAATCCTGATACGATGGAGGAGGTAGCACGTATCCGTAACCTGAAGGAACTTCAGGACAACATCATGACACTGCCGTTTGACTCGCTATCCTATCACATACGTCACAACAATGTAAGCCGCTGGCTCTCAAGCCGTGCCCTGTTTCCAATAGCAGAGTTCCTGAAACATATCACATGGGAGACGCTGCAGGACGTGGATGCACACCGTAGGATTATCTTTGACGCCATAGTGGCATACCGCAGGATGAAGAACCGAGGCGTGGTAGCCGTATTCCAGAAGGACCGCTTTGACCAATACTCCAATTTCGCCCGTATAGGTGAAGGCTCGCTTGGTGGAAAAGGACGCGGCCTGGCATTCCTTGACCGTATGATATCCAAGCAGCGCGAAGGATTAGGCGGATTGCTGTATATACCAAAGACTCTTGTGCTGTGTACGGATATCTTCGACGAGTTCATGGATACCAATGACCTTTATGGCATAGCGTTGAGCAATATCGAAGATGAGGAAATCCTGAAAACATTCCTTCACGCCCGTCTTCCACAACGCCTGCTGTCGGACCTGGAAGCCTTTATGGACGTGGTGCGCTCACCGTTGGCAATACGTTCAAGCTCGCTGCTGGAGGACAGCCACTATCAGCCATTTGCAGGAATCTATTCGACATATATGATTCCGTACACTGATGACAAGTATGAGCGCCTGAGCATGCTTGCCAAGGCCATCAAGGCCGTATATGCCAGCGTGTACTATCGTAGCAGCAAGGATTACATGACAGCCACGAGCAATGTGATAGACCAGGAGAAGATGGCAGTAATCCTGCAAGAGGTCGTAGGTCAACAGTACGGTGACCTGTTCTATCCTACAATCAGCGGAGTGGCACGTAGCGTCAACTACTATCCTATAGGAGACGAGAAGGCAGAGGAGGGTACTGTATCTCTGGCAATGGGCCTCGGAAAATATATTGTAGACGGCGGAACCAGCCTGCGAGTATGTCCTGCACATCCGCACCAGGTGTTGCAGATGAGCGAGATTAACCTTGCCCTCAGGGACACACAGACCAGTTTTTTTGCCTTGGGACAGAACGATGCAGACAAACCGGATCCGTTGGTCGATGACGGCTTTAACCTGAGAAGGGTCAGTGTACGAGATGCTGACAAGGACGGTTCGCTACAGTGGATATGTTCGACATACGATCCTGCAGACCAATGTATATACGACGGATATTACGATGGACGTAACCGTAAGATAGTCAGTTTCGCAGGAGTATTGCAAAATGGAGTATGGCCACTCCCCGAATTGCTGCAGCTGGTATTGAAGATGGGGCAGCAGGAGATGCAGCGACCTGTTGAAATCGAATTTGCATGCAACCTGCATCCAGACAAAACCGGCGAGTTCTACCTTCTTCAGATACGACCTATGGTGGACAGCCGCATGAATCTGGAGGAAGACCTTGCAGCCGTTCCTGACAGAGAGTGCATCCTGCGCAGCCACAATGCCATAGGTCACGGAATCTTTGCCGATATAGAGGATGTCGTATACGTAAAGACACTTCCGGACAAGGATAATCCGGACTATGCATACAGTCCGTCTTACAATCCCCGGATAGCAGAGGAGATAGAGCGAATCAACCGTCTGTTGCTTACGCAGGACCGCAAGTGCCTGCTGATAGGTCCTGGACGATGGGGCTCGAGCGACCCTTGGCTCGGCATACCTGTCAAATGGCCTCACATAAGCAGTGCCCAAGTCATCGTAGAGGCCGGACTGGAGAATTTTCAGGTAGATCCCAGCCAGGGAACTCACTTCTTCCAGAACCTTACGTCATTGGGAGTGGGCTACCTGACCATAGATGCCTTTCGTGGCAACGGCAAGTATGACGAAAGCGTATGGACAGATTGTGACATCGTTCAGCAGACGGATTACGTCCGTCATGTCCGACTGCCGAAGCCGCTGACTATCAAGATAGACGGAATGAGCAAGGAAGCAATAGTAACACAATAATATTCCATACTGATGAAAAAGTCTATAGTTATATTATTTGTCCTGCTTGCCAGCCTTGGTGCGGGTGCTCGCAAGAAACCTAAGTCAATAGTTGTCCTGTATGAAAATGACGTGCATTGTGCGATAGACGGATATTCGGCTCTGGTCGGCTTGCGCACACAGGTTGCAGATACCGCAAACGTCGCAGTAGTCAGCTGTGGTGATTTCCTGCAGGGAGGCACTCCCGGGGCAATCTCGCGTGGCGAATATATCACGGCAATAATGCAGACGGTAGGATATGATGCAATAACACTGGGCAATCATGAATTCGACTATAAGGTGCCACGCATGACAGAGTTGATAGAAAAGGCCGATATACCTGTCACATGCACAAATTTTTTCGAACAGGACAACCCCAAACCATACTATGCTCCATATATAATTAAGAAACTGGGCAGGAAGAAGGTTGCATTCATTGGTACGGTAACACCGACAGCACTGAACCTGGAACAATATGCGTTTTTTGACAAGAAGGGGACCCAGTTGTACGACCTGCGGCCGAATCAGGTATACCAGCTCGTGCAGGATGCTGTGAACTCAGCCAGGAAAAAGGGAGCCAAGTATTGTATAGTGCTAAGTCATCTGGGTGAGGATGACAATGACATGCACATAGACAGTCATGGTCTGGTGGCTGCTACAACAGGCATTGATGCCGTGTTGGACGGCCATAGCCATAATGTGATTCCATGCCAGATGGTCGCAAACAGGAACGGCAAGATGATACCGGTCAGTCAGACAGGAACCAAGTTCGGATACATAGGACACTTGCTTATTGACAAACGTGGCCGTGTCAGTACAAGTCTGATTCCAACCCGTGACCAGAATACCAAGACCATAGGGTCGGAACTGCTGACAAAGAAGTCCGAGGCATTGAGAAGGACACAGGAGACGACTGACAGTATCATCAGGCTGGTGAATGAGCAGACGGCACGTGTGGCATGCCATTCCGATTTCCCGATCACGATACTGGATCCAGTCAAAGGTCAGGTGGTGCGATGCAGCGAGACAAATGCCGGTGACCTGGTATGTGATGCTTTCCGTGCGGTCTCGGGTGCACAGATTGCCATAAACAACGGCGGCGGCATCCGGGCACAACTCTCTGCCGGTGACCTTACATACGGCGATATCGTAAGTCTGTTGCCTTTTGACAATTACCTGGAGACGGTAGAGGTTACCGGGCAGGATCTGCTGAATACCCTGGAGGCCTGTTGCCAGATGCTGCCGGACAAAGATGGTCAGTTTGTCCAGGTAAGCGGTATCCGGTATACGGTTGATACCGGCAAGACACCACGTGTACAGAGCGTCGAGATCCTGAATGAGAATGGCTATTCCGTGCAATACGAACAGCTATGTCCGGACCGGAAGTACATTCTGTGTACGACAGACTATTGCATAGACGGCGGCGGAATGTACGGGAAATTGAAGAAATGCCGCAAATTGAAGGAGGGTATCGCAAGATATAGCGACGCCTTGCTCCAATATGTCACCGAAGACCTGAAAGGAAAAATCCCCGAGGCTTACCGTAAGCCTCAGGGACGTATTGTAATCAAGTAGTCCTGTTGTTTGTATACGGACGGTACGTAGGGCTATCTGAGTTTTTGGCCGGAAGTGTTATACTGCCGGCCATCTTTGTATATTACTACATGCCTGTCAACGATATACTTGCCGTCCTGTTTTCCGTGGCTGCTACCATCTGTCACTATGTCGGATATTGACGTGGGACCGTCGTACCTGCTGTCTGTCTGGAATACAACGGCACAGTTTGCATCTGATGTGTTGTATAATCCGATGTTACGGCCTGCACCTGTTCCGCCCCATGTGTTGAAACCCTTGGATGAATCGGTTGTCAGTGTAACGACGTACTCCTGGCTTTTGTTGGGGTGAGCGGCGAGCATGAATGATTTTGCTGTGCTCCCGTATGAACTGCTGTATAGTAATGTGGTGGAGACTCCATTGGTTGCAGTCGCGTTCTTTGTGCTCAGGTACGTGCCGTCGGCACAGTATATCTTGATGTTGTTGGTGTTTTCACCAATCAATGCAAAGAACTGGCTGTCTTCCATTTTCTCGTTCTCGACAGTCAACAGGCTGCTCTTGCCGTTGGCCTGCATGAATACGTTGCCGTTGGTGAACTTTATCTTGTACCATTTGGGGCTTTCCACCGTGCTTACCTCGGGGGACACCGTTGACTTGCTGTCTTTGCGAGGTGTGTAGCCTGGCATCCAGTGGTTGGAGTAGACGTAATCGTTGTCGTCCAGCCATTTGGTATGTGCGACCAGACGTGTACGGAAGTCGTTCCAATCCTTGCGCTCTTGTAGCGACCATCCTGACTCGGCAACACATATCAATCGCGGCAGGGCAAGATATTCAAGGTATTCAGGTGTACCTACATGTTCTGCCCAGAATGTCCCTTGAACGCCTTTCACGAGTGCCTCCTGACCGGCCGTAAGCCCACTTGGCATCGGTATCAGACTGTAGCATCCCTGAACGCTGTCATCTCCGTCTCCTGCTCCTGTGGGTTCTCCGTAGTCGGTACACTGGCGGCGGTTGATATAGTAGCTTTGATTGCCACGGTTGTATTCGGTGACAATGGCAGGAAGTCCCAGGCCGACGGCTTTGCGGACACCGGACTCACATGGATTCCAGCACATAATCGTGGCTCCAGTCTCCTGCATGATGTCCAGGTCAGCGCCCGAGGCTGTTACGCTTTCGTTCCAGCAAAACAGCTTTTTGCCCTTGGTCGCAACAAAGTCGCTGATCTGTTTTATAAAGCGCGTCTGGAGCTGCCTGTAGCTGGTAAAGCCTTCGGCGGCATACAGAGCCTGACATTGTGCGTTGTTCTGCCATTGTGTTACGGGGCATTCGTCACCACCAATGTGTATGTAGGGGTATGGGAAAATGTCGCACAGTTCTGCCAGTATATTCTTGGCAAACAGGACTGCGTCGTCATTGGCGACATTCAGGACGTTGCTGCTGATGCCTCCTGTCGTCCATACAGATGGTGGGTTGTTCGGATAGCAGCTGAATTCGGGATAGGCTGCCATGGCAGCTACGAAATGCCCTGGCATGTCTATCTCTGGAAGAATGTCGATATGCCGTTCGGCTGCGTATGCGACGACATCCCTCATCTCTTCCTGGGTATAGTAGTACGGTCCATAAGGCTTGCCTGTGTTTCCTCCGACACCTGTCCAGTACGTCCAACCGTTTTCTATTATCTTGGTGATGGGAGTCTCGTAGCTGTCTGTGCGTTTGGCACCGATGGTGGTGAGCTTGGGATATT
>DFKL01000145.1:0-5290 GCA_002373535.1 Prevotellaceae bacterium UBA3646
TGACAATGCCCTGAAGGTCGCATTCGTAGTCGCGTACCTTGAAAGTGTGCTGATAGTCTTGGTCTGGCTGCTGCATAGCGTGGCTGTATTTGTGCCTGCAAAGTTAATGCTTTATTGCAAGAATTTGTCCCTTGATGGAGGTTTAATGAATATTTTGTCTTATTTTTGTGTACTGGAGTTAATAACGGGGCAATGGCTGAAGTTCATCATAGGCATCGTATAATGAGAGTACTGGCGGGGCTACCGCTGGGGGTGTTGTATGTGGTAAGCGACGTGGGATACGTGGTCCTGTACTATATAGTGAGGTATAGACGGAGGGTGGTGCGAAGTAACCTGGAGAGGGTGTTCGGGGAGATGTCGCGGGCTGAGATCGTGAAAATCGAAAAGGGGTTCTATCGTAGCATTTGTGACGTCTTCATCGAGGCTTTCAAGACACTGAACATCTCGGACGAGGAACTGAGGGAGAGGGTCGAGGTGAGGAATTGTGAGTTGCCGGAGCGTATTGCTGCACAGGGAAGAAGCTGTCTGATGCTGCTTGGGCACTGCGGTTGCTGGGAATGGTGTCAGGAGATTTGCACGAGGTACAGGTGGCCGAGACGTAACGGGGAACTGTACAAGAGGCTTAGCAGTGCTTATTTCGGTTCTCTGATGCATGAGATACGGAGTCACTGGGATACGGAGCAAGTGGAGATGAACAGGGCGGTACGGACCTTGCTGAAATGGAGCGGTGAGGGTGTGCCTTTCCTGATGGGCTTCATCTGTGACCAGAGGCCAGACTCGACGCCTAAAGGGATGACCCGGTTTATGGGTCAGGAGACGTGGTTTGTGCCCGGGGCTGAGGAGATAGGGCGTAAGATAGGGGCTGAGCTGATATATCTAGACGTGGAGCGTACGGGGCGCGGTCATTACAGACTGACGTTCCGCGAACTGGACATTACTGATGAGGTGAGGAATGAGAAGTATCCGCTGACCGTGAGGTTCTGGCAGTTGCTGGAGGTGACGGTACGACGCCAGCCTGAGATTTGGCTGTGGTCGCACAAAAGGTGGAAGAATAACGGTTGGGTATGAAAATAGATGTCGTTATCACTTGGGTTGACGGGAATGATCCTGTGCTGAATGCCAAAAGGGCTGAATATGCGGGGAACGGCGATGTCCTGAAAAGGGACGAGATAGGAGGTGCCACGAGATTTGCGAACGTGGGAGAGATTTACTGGTGTGTGAGGTCGATTAACAAGTTTATCCCGTGGGTGAACAAAATCTACATCGTGACGGACGGACAGAATCCTGAGGTAGAGAGCAGGATTCCCGTGGAAATAGTGGATCACAGGACTATCTTCCGTGGATATGAGCGGTACTTGCCGTTGTTCAACTCGTCTGCCATTGCTACCATGTTGTGGAGGATACCTGGCCTTGAGGAACACTTTATATATTTCAACGATGACATCATCCTGTGCAGACCTTTGCTGCCGACGGATTTCTTTGTGGAAGAGAAGGTTGCCGTTCTGTATGGAAAACCGGCCGTGACATGGTGGACTCAACTGAGGTATCGTATCAAGCCTTTCATCATGCACGAGGACAAGATTAATCCTTGCCAAGAGATGCTGAACACGGTGTACATGATGGGGGGAAGCTACTTCTTTCCGCGTGTATTCCATGCTCCGCGTTCGTTTTTCAAAAGTGTATATGGCGAATATTATGAAACGCATCCGGAGGCGCTGGACAGGAACTTGTCCTGTCGTTTCCGCAACGAGAGGCAATTCAGGCCTGACGTGGTGTGTTTCATGCTAATGCTGAAGCGTGGAATGCTGAAATACAGAAATCCTAAGGGGGAACTGCTGGAGTATAACCCCGGTGGCGGCATGAAGCGGCTGGTGCGTAAGATGAGGATGATAACAGGGAAGGGAAAGTGTAAGTTCGTGAACATGAACAGTCTGGACAAGGTGACGCCGGAGATGTTTGAGTACATAAAGGGTATAATGAAAAAAATACTGGCGTAAAAAATGGCGGCTGTTTCCGTAATCGTCCCGATATATAACGTGGAAAGGTATCTGGCGCGTGCGCTGGACAGTTTGCTGGCGCAGTCGGTGCGGGACTGGGAGGCTATCCTGGTGAACGACGGGTCTACGGACGGATGTGACGTGATTGTGGACCGGTATGCGACCAAGGACGGGAGGTTCAGGGCGATAAACTGCAGGAACGGTGGTGTTTCGGCTGCAAGGAACCGCGGCATGGAGATTGCCACGGGGAAGTATGTGATGTTCCTGGACGGTGATGATTTCCTGCATCCGCAGGCTATGGAACTTTGCATTACCGCTGCCGAACGAGACGGGAGTGACATGGTGGCGTTTACATACGACAGGAAGTACAGGGTGGTGAACTTGGTAAGGAATGTGATGCACATCGGAGATTCGAAGCCGAAATTTGCCCATTACACCGAGCCTGAGTATCTGGTGACGGACAATATATTTGACTATGCCACGGAGTCTTCGCATCCTGGGGGCACTGACGGGAGGTGGGCGGTAAAGCATTGCCAGCCATGGAGGTGTCTATATAGACGTGAATGTATCAGGAACATCCATTTCATCGAGGGTATCATATATGAGGACTTCCCCTGGTGGAGCGAGGTCTTGCTGCGCATTAGGCGCACTACGATATTGAATCTCCCTTTGTATTACTACTACCCTAACCCGGGTAGTTACTTGTTTTCTGCTGACGGGGGGGTGAAAAAACGGAGTCTGGAAATTGCCATTGCGGCTGCTGAGAAATTGTACAGGAACGTGGACGGGAATGTGCGAAAGGCGTGGACGGAGAATTTTCTGGTTCTTTTCAAGAGGAAGCTGAGGGGAAAGAGTTGATGATGTGGTCTGCATTGCTTCCGGGGACGGGCGATGTAGTGGAATAGGTGTTGTATGCTGTCTTCTGGAAAGCACCGTCACGGGTAAGTGCCTGAAAGTGTGCGGGGTCATATTCTGCGTCGATGTATCCTCCGTACCATATTACATGGGTGCAATCGTGGTGTATATGGGGCATCTGGTCGAACAGTGCCTTTGCTGTGCGGCTGTGTCTGATGACGTGATAAAAAAGCTGCTGGTGTATAAAGTAGTCCAATGCCGTGGTTTCGCGTTTCCAGTATTCGTGTATGCATTGACGCCACGCTCCGAGAAGGGGATTGTGTGCCTCGGAGCGTATGAAACAGTTCTGGACGTATGGGTATGACCCTCGCTCGTCATCGCCGGATATATACATGAAGAACGGCTGCTGAAGGACGAAATCCGGCAAGGGATGTGTCATATAATCCGTCGCATCCATCCATATCCCTCCATATTTCCATAGGAGTTCGACCCTACAGATGTCTGCGAAATGGGCCGGGCGCATCTTGCCGGACTCCCATATCTGCATAATGTGTACCGGCAGGTCTATCCACTGTCTGAGACTTTCGTGGTCTAAGATAACAAGTTCGAGTCCTGAATAATGGCGTATACTGTTCCAGCATGTACGGACAAGGGCGGGGGCGTTGTCTGCGCCTTGTAACCATATTGAAAATATACGGGGTGTCTGCCGACAGGAAGGGAGGAAGACGGGCGGGTCTATGACAGGGATGTCTGCCACGTAGTCTTCTATGAGCCTGAAATACACGGCACGGCGCCGGGCACGGCGTTGGCGGTCTGGTGCCCAGAGGGGATTGAGGATGTGTCCGTAAAGGGCGCGCCTAAGATAATATGACAGTCTCCGGAGTGCTGGCATTATGGCTTGACTATAGTATGTCGCGAAATCTCTGCGGTATCTGGACAACGATCCTTAGCTCGAACATGGCTGGCTTGTTCCAGGCGTATGGCGGACGGCACCATGTCTGGATAATACGGGCCAGACGTGTCCACTTGTCAAAGTTGCGTGCGGGGAGTGTATTGACGAAACGGATAGTGCGAGAGCGTTTTGCGATATGCTTGCCCCAGCCTTGAGACGCGCGGTCGCCGTCGTTGGTCCTGGCCTTGATAACATTGAGGTCTGAATAGCCAAAATGCATCAGGTACAATCCTGTGGCTATATGGAAATTGTGGCCCTTGACGCGATGGAAGCCTGCTCCCCAGATGCACGGACGTGCCACTATGCAGGGCTTGGTATAACGGGTTCCTATTTGTGCAAAGCGACGCTGGCTGAGAAATGGTTTGTCTGTATGGAGTTCCTGCTCCTCTGGCAGCTTTTGCCCGAAGTCGAGTCCTAAGGCTGACATGGATATGGATATGTCCTGACGGGAGAGGTATTCTGCCAGGCTGCTGCCGACAGCGGGGTCTACGACAATGTATTCGTCTGCGTCGGTTCCGATAACGAGGTCGTAGGTCTGCAACAGTGTGGCTGCTTGTAGGGAGAGGAAACGTAACCGGCCTTTTTCTGCCTTGGTGACGTGGTCTCCTATCTTCTCGTGAAGGTGTGTATTGGTGCCTTGGCAGAAGGGGGGGACCTGCTGGTCTGTCCCGTCGAAATAGATATAGAGGTTTTCCTTGCCCAACTGTCGTCCATAGTATGTCACCCACTTGTGCAGGAAGAAGTCGTCGTTACGGACCATGGTGACTGCTGCAATACGTTTCACGGAGGGGGGCGTGTGTTCTGGCATAATCTATGATATTCGTATGCAAATATACGACTTAATATGTATTGTCCAAAATTATAATAAAAAAATCCCCACCTGAAACAGATGGGGATTTCGTGCTGTATTCGAGGTTTTTGATTAGAACTCGTCAAATTCCTGGGCCGCGCGATGTGTGTTGTAGACGTGGTCGTAGTCTTCACGATTGCCTACTACGATCTTGTCGAACTCGCGCAAACCTGTACCTGCAGGTATCAGATGCCCGCAAATCACGTTCTCCTTCATGCCTTCGAGATAGTCGCTCTTGCCGTTGATGGCGGCTTCGTTCAGGACCTTTGTGGTTTCCTGGAATGATGCGGCACTCATGAACGAGCCTGTAGCCAACGCGGCACGGGTAATACCCTGGAGTATCTGGACGGATGTGGCTGGTACGGCGTCGCGAGCCTGTACGAGTTTCTTGTCCTGGCGCTTCAGCTGGGAATTCTCGTCACGCAGCTTACGGGCTGTTACTATCTCGCCTCGATGCATCGTCTCACTCTCTCCTGCGTCAATGACTACTTTCTTTCCCCAGATCCGGTCGTTTTCCTCTGCAAATTCGAGTTTGTCGACTATCTGCATTTCCAGGAAGCGGGTGTCTCCGGGCTCGTCTATCTGTACCTTGCGCATCATCTGGCGTACGATGACCTCGAAGTGCTTGTCGTTGAT
>DFKL01000145.1:5360-5691 GCA_002373535.1 Prevotellaceae bacterium UBA3646
ACGTCCTGTACCTGGTTGACGATGTACTCCTGAACTGCGGTAGGACCCTGGATGGCCAGGATGTCCTGTGGCGTGATAGCGCCATCGCTAAGGGGCGTTCCTGCACGGACATTGTCGTTGTCCTGGACGAGTATCTGCTTGCTGGTAGGCACGAGGTACTTACGTACGTCGCCTACTCGGCTGGTAATGGTTATCTCGCGATTACTGCGCTTGAGTCGTCCCATCTTGACGACACCGTCAATCTCGGCAACGACGGCCGGATTGCTGGGGTTACGTGCCTCGAACAACTCCGTAACTCGTGGCAGGCCACCGGTGATATCACCACCACCGC
>DFKL01000026.1:0-223 GCA_002373535.1 Prevotellaceae bacterium UBA3646
ATGGTAAACTGGGATCCCAAGGCACAGACGGCCCTCTCCAACATAGAGGTTATATACCGGGAGGAAAAAAGCAAGCTGTATCACCTGAAATACTATGTGGCAGATGCCGACGTAAACCCCGTGGTGCCAACCGGTGCTGAGGGTGAGGTGCTGCACAGGGACGAGAAGGGTTACTTTGCCGTCGTCGCCACGACGCGCCCGGAGACTATCATGGGCGATACGG
>DFKL01000026.1:286-26809 GCA_002373535.1 Prevotellaceae bacterium UBA3646
CCCAAGGACCCGAAGAACCAATGGCTGAAGGGGCACAAGGTGACCGTACCCCTGGTAGGCCGCGTGATTCCCGTCATCGAGGACAGATATGTGGACATCGAGTTCGGCACCGGCTGTCTGAAAGTGACTCCTGCACACGACGTCAACGACTATAACCTGGGCAAGACGCACAACCTGGAGACCATAGACATCTTCAATCCCGACGGCACTATAAGCGAGGCAGCCGGCATGTACATCGGCATGGACCGCAACGACGTACGCAGGCAGATTGCCGCCGACCTGCAGGATGCCGGACTCATGGATCACATAGAGGACTATGAGAACAAGGTAGGATACAGCGAGCGCAACCCCGACGTCGCAGTAGAGCCGCGCCTGTGCATGCAGTGGTACCTGAGCATGCAGCACTTTGCAGACATAGCTCTGCCGCCAGTACTGGACGGTAAGATAAAGTTCCATCCGCAGAAGTATGTCACCACATACCGCAACTGGCTGGAGAACATCGACGACTGGTGCATAAGCCGCCAGCTATGGTGGGGGCACAGGATTCCTGCGTACTATGTGGACGGTGTGAAGACAGACGGCGATGAGCAGTTTGTCGTAGCCATGGATGCCGAGGAGGCCCTTGCAAAGGCAAAGGCCAAGTTCGGCGATCACATCACCGCCGCAGACCTTCGCCACGACGAGGATGCACTGGACACATGGTTCTCGTCATGGCTGTGGCCTATATCGCTGTTTGACGGAATCAACAATCCGGACAACGATGAGATAGGCTACTACTACCCCACTGCCGACCTGGTGACAGGTCCGGATATCATTTTCTTCTGGGTGGCACGCATGATCATGGCCGGTGAGGAATACATGGGTGACGTTCCTTTCCGCAACGTATACTTTACCGGTATCGTACGCGACAACCTGGGCCGCAAGATGAGCAAGCAGCTGGGCAACAGCCCCGACCCTATCGGACTGATAGAGAAATACGGAGCTGACGGCGTGCGCATGGGTATGCTGCTTGCCGCACCGGCAGGCAACGACATCCTATTCGACGAGTCCTTGTGCGAACAGGGGCGCAACTTCTGCAACAAGATGTGGAACGCATTCCGTCTGGTCAAGGGATGGGAAACCGCCGACATACAACAGCCGTCCGTCAACAGTCATGCGGTAGCATGGATGCAGGCACAGATCCGCACTGCCGCCGCAGAGATTGACGACCTGTATGGGAAATACCGTCTGAACGAGGCCCTGATGGCCGTATTCAAACTGTTCACTGACGAGTTCAGCGGCTGGTATCTGGAGATGATAAAACCTGAATACGACCGCGAGAAGAACTGCCCCAAGCCTTTGGACAAGGCGACGATGGATGCAACGCTAGATATCTTTGAACAGCTGATGAAACTCATCCACCCGTTCATGCCGTTCATCACAGAGGAACTGTACCAGCATATAGCAGAGCGCAAGGACGGCGACAGCATCATGGTCAGCACACTCAGGCTGGATACTCCGACGGAACAGGACGCACGCCTCATAGCCATCTACGAGCAGGGCAAGCAGGTAATATCAGGTGTCCGCGCCGTACGCCAGCAGAAGAACATCTCGCCACGCGAACCGCTGATACTGGAGGCACCGCAGGCGGCAGACAGCGTTGCCGTGCTCCTGAGCGACACCATCGTCAAGATGGCTGGCCTGAGCGAAATAAGACAGGTAGGGAAGAAGAGCGAGGGGACACAGTCGTTCCTGGTTGGTACTGACGAGTATGCTGTTCCTATAGGCTCGCTGATAGACGCAGAGGCAGAGATCAGGAAGGCCGAGACGGAAATACAGCGGTTGCAGGGCTTCAAGACAG
Source organism: Prevotellaceae bacterium UBA3646 (assembly GCA_002373535.1). Taxonomy (GTDB): domain Bacteria; phylum Bacteroidota; class Bacteroidia; order Bacteroidales; family Bacteroidaceae; genus Physcousia. Next base: position 2,127 of record DFKL01000026.1, read on the forward strand.
GCATAGAGAAGAAGCTGGGCAACGAGCGCTTCGTACAGAATGCTCCAGCCCAGGTAGTCGAGCTTGAACGCAAGAAGCTGGCGGACGCAGAGAGCAAGATTGCCGCACTGCAGGAAACCATCAGGTCGCTGAAGGCGTAGGAAGATACCGAGAATATATAAACATCAAAAAAAACGAATATGAAATCATTTTTCAAGCAAGTACTTGCAACCGTCGTTGGTCTGGTATTGGTATGCATCGCATTCTCCATCCTCTCCATCGTCACTATTGCCGGAATGGTAGCTACGAGCGGAGCTTCCAAGAGCATTGAAGACAAGTCTGTCCTGCGCATCAACCTGCAGGGCACCATCGAGGAGCGCGCCGGCGAGACAGATCCCCTGGCAATGCTGAGCGGGAACGAAATCACATCTATCGGTCTCGACGAGGCGATGGATGCAATCAGCAAGGCCGCCAAGAACGACAAGATAAAGGGCATCTACCTGGAAGGCGGCGCCATTGCCGCTACACCGGCCATGATGGAGGAACTGCGTCACGCCCTGCTCGAGTTCAAGAAGAGCGGCAAGTGGATCATGGCCTATGGCGACGTCTACACCAAGGGTGCATACTACCTGTGCTCTACGGCCGACACCGTAATGCTGAACCCCATCGGCATGCTGGACTGGAGCGGTATGGCCAGCCAGCCCATCTTCTTCAAGGAGACACTGGAGAAAGTAGGCGTACGCATGCAGGTCTTCAAGGTAGGCACGTTCAAGAGCGCGGTGGAGCCATTCACAAAGACACAGATGAGCGAGCCCAACCGCCTGCAGGTCACCAGCTACCTTGGCAGCATATGGAACACCATGCTGCAGGACGTAGCCGCATCGCGCAAGTTTAAGGTCGACCGCCTCAACAGCATGGCAGACACCATGACAGTGTTCACCGACCCGGCAGACGCACTGAAGGCAGGCATGGTAGACAAGCTGTGCTACATAAGCGACGTACGCAAGGTTCTGCAGAGAAAGCTGAAGCTGGACGAGGACGAGGACATCAAGTTCGTAAGCATACAGGACGTAGCCAACAGCGAGACCCTGGCAGAGAAGGAGGATGACGAGATAGCTGTCTACTATGCATACGGCGACATCGTCGACGACGTTGAATCCGGCATACGGCAGGAGCACCAGATTGTAGGCAAGAGCGTGACCACGGACCTGAAGGAACTGCGCGAGGACGACGACGTAAAGGCTGTCGTACTGCGTGTCAACTCGGGCGGTGGCAGCGCATACGCCAGCGAACAGATATGGCACGAGATTACCCTCCTGTCCGAGAAGAAACCCGTAGTCGTATCCATGGGCGGCATGGCAGCCAGCGGAGGATACTACATAAGCTGCGGCGCCAACAAGATATTTGCCGAGAAATCCACGCTGACAGGCAGTATCGGCATCTTTGGCATGATACCCGATGCAAGCGAGCTGCTCACCGACAAGCTGGGCCTGCACTTCGACTGCGTAAAGACCAACAAATTCAGTGACTTCGGCGCGACTGGCCGTCCGTTCAACGAGGAGGAGGGCGCGCTGCTGCAGGCACACGTTGAGAAAGGCTACCGTCTGTTCCTCTCACGCGTCGCCCTGGGCCGCAAGATGAAGACCGCCCAGGTAGACAGCATAGGACAGGGCCGCGTATGGACAGGCGAGCAGGCACTGAAGATCGGTCTCGTGGACGAGATAGGTGACCTGAGCGATGCCATCAAGGCCGCTGCCAAGCTGGCCAAGACGAAGAAATACAGCGTTGGCCGCTACCCTGCCCCGGAGAACTGGCTGCAGACCATGCTCAAAGACCAGAAGTCGTCCTACCTGGAAAGCAGGCTCAAAGACATGCTGGGCATCAACTACGATGCCCTGCGCATACTGCGCAAGCTGCAAGGACAGTCTGCAATACAGGCAAGAATACCATTCGACCCCAATATCAGGTAGTCCTGCACACGAAAACGACTCAAAGCATCATATTAAGACATCCGTATGACCAGATACCAGCTATACAAGCTGCTCAGGCACAACGACGACCTGCGCGAAAGCCGTCACCCGATGTTCCAGAAGAATCTGTTCATGAAGATCCTGATCGGATTCATGTTCGTATACTATGCCGCCATTCTCCTGCTGCTGGGCATAACCCTGCCCATGGGATTCAGCGGCATGTACAACGGCGTTGCCGCATTCCACGTGCTGGACGGCTTTGTGCTGACAGTCATAGTCTGCGACTTCTGGTGCAGGTTCGTACTGCAGGAGACTCCGGCACACCAGGTCAAGCCCTACAGGCTGCTACCCGTCAGGCGCAGCTTCCTGCTGAACGTCTATCTGGTACGGGCGGCACTCAGCTGGGGCAACCTCTTCTGGGGATTCATGCTCGTCCCGTTCGGTCTGATGACCATTCCCAACCTGCTGGGGTGGTCGGGACTGGCAGGATGGTGGCTGGGATGGTGGCTGCTGATTGTCGCCAACAGCTACATGTATATGCTCACACGCGCCATGTGCATGAAGAACGTCGCATGGGCGCTGGTCCCACTGACCATACACATACTGCTCCTCTCATTCCTGATCCTGGAACCCTCCACATGGTCCTTCTGGGAGCCCATGACACACTGGCAGCGCGACATAGACATGGCCAGCACGCTCCTGATGTACGACTTCGCACGATGGAAGGCATGGCCATACCTGACGCTGACCTGCATAATAGCACTGTCGTACCTGCTCAACTACCACATACAGGGACGCATGCTGTACCACGAAGTCGGAAAGCAGGAAAACGTAAAGGTCAGCAGCACCACATCCATCAACTGGCTCAACCGCTACGGCGCACTGGGCGAGTATCTGAAGATGGAGATCAAGCTACGACTGCGCAACCGTCAGGTCAGGATGCAGTTCTTCGTCGGGCTGGGACTCATGACGATGCTGAGCCTGCTCCTGGACTTTAGCGACATATACGACAACGCGTTCATGACATCCTTCATCTGCCTCTACGACTATATCGTACTGGGAATGATGACACTGATAACCATACTGTGCTACGAGGGGAACTACATGGACGGACTGATGTCGCGTCGCGAAAGCATATACGAACTGCTGCGTGCCAAGTACTACTTCAACGTATTGCTGTTGCTCGTACCCATCATCCTGCTCATCCCGTCCATAGTGATAGGCAAGATAGGCATCTGGATGAACCTGGGCTACCTGCTGTTCACGGCCGGAGTCCTGTACCCCATGATCTTCCAGCTGGCAGTATACAACAGCAACACGCTGCCCCTGAACCAGAAGCTGACAGGCAAGCAGGCAAATACCATGCAGAACATCGTCAGCATGCTGGTGCTGTTCCTGCCCATAGGATTCGAGAAGCTGATGATACTGCTCGCCGGCGACCCTTGGGGCTATGTCGTACTGATGGTGACTGGCATTGCAGGTCTGCTCACGCACAAGTGGTGGCTGCGCAACATATACCGTCGCTTCATAGCACGACGCTATCGCAACATGGAAGGCTTCCGCCTGACAAAGAATTCCTGATATTTGAAAAAAGAAACGGCAATGATACAGATTAACAATATCCGCAAGACGTTCGGCCCGAAGACGGCAGTCGACATAAACGACTTCACCATACTACAGGGACAGATGCTGGGCCTGGTAGGCAACAACGGTGCAGGGAAGAGCACGCTGTTCCGCCTGCTGCTGGACCTGATAGAGCCTGACAAGGACCAGAAGGACAAGCCGCGCATCGTAAACTGCGGGGTGGAAGTCAATGCCACCGAGGAGTGGAAGGACTGGACGGGAGCCTTTCTGGACGAGAGTTTCCTGATAGACTACCTGACCCCCGACGAGTACCTGCACTTCGTCTCGCAGATAAGCAATATAGACCCCGAGGGCGAGAAACAACTGGTTGAGGAAAGCAGCCATTTCCTGTCCGGCGAGATACTGGGGCAGAAGAAGCTGATACGCAACCTCTCGGCCGGCCAGAAGCAGAAACTGGGAACCCTGTCGGCCATGGCCTCACGACCCAGGATACTGATACTGGACGAGCCGTTCAACTTCCTGGACCCGACAAGCCAGAACGCACTGAAGGCCCTGCTCACCGACTACAACCGCAAGAGCGGTGCCACCATCCTGATATCCAGCCACAACCTGCAGCACACCATCGAGATATGTCCGCGCATCGCACTGATGGAAAACGGCCGCATAATCCGTGATATAGACAACACCACAGGCTCTGCATTGCAGGAGTTGGAAGAATATTTTGCATAGAAAGCCCACCCTACCACCTGAGGAAGATACTTCACAAAATAAAAATCCCCGACATCACTGCCGGGGATTTTTTCTATACATCACACTATTGCCTTATTATCTTACGCCCGTTCCTGATATATATGCCAGGACTGCTGGGCATAGTGACCACCCTTCCGTTCAGGTCGTACAAGCGGTCATCACCAGCCTTAGCAGCAGCGGCAGGAACCAAATCCACGATGGCAGTACGACCGCCGGGAGTCACCACTGTAGGCACACCGCTGTCAAAACCTACCACGGCATACTCGTAGTCCGCAGGCAGCAAGAACTCCTGCCAGGCAGAGAACGTGCCTGAGCTATACGTCGTAGAGTAGACCGGATGCACCTCGTACTTTCCAGACAACGTGGCAGGAGGATCGTAGCTGAAAGCCAGTTTCGAGAATCCGTATCCGATGCCCACTGACTGTCCGATGGCACCGGCACTGACCGTCTGTACCACCCTGCCGTCCGCGACCAGGCTGAAACCCACCCCCAGCTTGGATGCGGCAGTGTTGGGCGTAGCCCTGGTACCGTAGTTCATAAACGGCACGTCGACCTTCAGGGACGTTTCCTCAACCTCTACCTTATACCCGTCAGACAATCCCAGCAGGATACTGGTCTTGCCAGGGTCACCGGTCTGCGTCTTGCGCATATCAGAGACTATACACTGTCCCTCGGTAAATCCGAGGCTCAGGCTACTGCCACCCGTGCCCTGCTCCTTAGGCCTGAGCGCATCCTGTCCGGTTAGCAGGTAATAGCCGTCACCCGTGCCGCTCCAACCCCAGTTGAAGTGATAGTATCCGTCCTTGTCATACCCGTCACAGATAAAGGCATGCCCCTCGTCCTTGACCGTATGTCCCGTATAGAATACGGGGCGTCCCGCATCCAGTTCGTCCAGTATGAGGCGTTCCCACTGTTCGTCCGTAAAGAACACACGCGGGTTGTTCTTCATGGCCTTGGAGTAGCTGAAATACGAAATCATCGCAAACGGAACCAGTATGCCGCTGGCACCTGAAGACGCAGCACCGTATTTCATCTCGACACTGACGCCGCAGTCCTTCATCAGCAAGGCGACGGCATCTGCAGCCTGCCCCGCAGACTCCTCCGTATACTCGTCCTGCATGTAGTTCCAGCCATAGGTATGCTCGCTGAAATTTGCAGTAATCGTCTGCCCCGACCCGCTGTCGGTATACGTCTTGGTATTCGTTCCCGTCACGGGCCACTGGTGATAGTTCATTATCTGCGCCATGGCCGTTGCCACGCAGCCCGTAGGTGCCTTCCTCGTACCAAAGGCAGGACAGTCGCTGTTGTACGGAGCCGTCTGTCCCCACAGCGAGGTAATAAGCGGTGCCACCGGAGCATGCTCTATGGCCGAAGCCCTGGATATCGACACACCCAGCCTGATAGCCTTGTGTATATCGCTCTGGTACTGCGACAGCCACCACTTCAGCGGCTCGGGAGCCTGGCTGTACGAAAACGAGCTGTTCGCGGAATAGCCCAACAGGGCTGGAGCACAGTCGTCGGCACTCAGTATACAGAAACCTGCATCCGAGTCTATATTCATCACATACAGCAGGTTATCGCCATCCCTCTCGCCCACATAGGCCAATGTATACCTTGGCAAAGCGGCACTACTGCCGGCCATGCCGCGCGCACTGGCACCGTTCAGGCGCTGCAGGGCCTCCTGCGGCGTAAGCTGGCGCCCCCATGCTGCAAACGACAGCAGAGCGACAATCAATGTCAGGTAACGTTTCATCATCATAAGCAAATACTGTATTTATATTTTACACAGAGGGGAATGCTACGTACACATTCCCCTCCTTATTATGTCCTAATATCGTTATATCTGACCGGAATCCGCTATTCCGTCAGTGACTCCGTCTCGGATGTCACCCACGGCTTCCTGGTCCACTTGACAGCGTCAAGGTACTGGACGCCCTCACCGAAGCTGCCGGCAGAAACCGTAACCTTCCATGTCCAGAAGAAGTAGTTTCCGTACTCCTCAGACTCCACATATCCCATCGGCTTGCTCTCGTTGATGGTCGTAGTCATCATACCATAGCTGGGATGTACGTAACCGCTTGCAATAGCCGTCTTGTGGACACCTGAGGCATCCGTGAACCAGAACTCCTGACCATCGTCATCCACGTCGAAATGGAAGTAATAGTGAGTGCCTTCGGCTATAAAGTCAGGTATACGGTACAGATTCTGATACTGAGAATACTCGATATCCGCATCCCAGCTTCCTCTCCATGCTACAGACGAGACAAAAGTAGCGGTTGCCACGACCTCGTAGTCCTCCTTGTAGATGGTAAAGTCGCATACGGCAGGCTGAGCCTCGGCCGAATAGGGCTGAGTGTACTTGGAGTCGATAGCCAGCTGTACCCTGTACGTCGTACACGGAATCATTCCCTCGCCCAAAGTCAGGGTTACCACTGCCTGCTTCTGACCGGCAGCAAACGTAACCGTCTCGGGCACCGTGACAAAGTCAGGCGCAGTGACGACCTTCAGCGGAACAGTCTGCTCCTCCGAGTCGTCTGTACGGCTCAGTGTCACCTGAACCTCGTTGGCATCCATGCCCAGCGTCATATTCTTCTCGCCTGTGAAGCCGATATTGTACTGGCCAGTCTCCCCGGCAGGAGTATACTCATAGTCATTGCCGTTGCACGAAGCCAGACCCAGTGCAACCACCAACGACAGGAAACCGAATTTTATCTTATTCATAATATTCTGTCTGCTAAAATGTTATTACTGACCAGTCCATGGAGAATACTTATCACTGGGATCTGGGTTGTTCATACCCTCCAAAGCATGGTTGTTGTTACTCTCTGTACGTACCATAACGAAGTTCATCCATGCCGGACGTCCGTTCGTGTTCAGGCGAGCCTGCTCGTCCTGGCAGTTGGTACCCTCGTAGCCACGTGTCACGGACATGTCCAGGCGCTTGATGTCAAAGAAAGACTGACCCTCGCCCCACAGTTCCACGCGCTTGTTGGTGATAATCTGATCCAGCAGGAAGTCCGTGGCAGGAGTAAACTGCGGGTCACGCGTCTTCATGAAGTCCACGAATGCGGCAGGCAGCTCGTTGCCCTGCTGAACCTCGGCCTCGGCCCAGATGAAGTACATCTCCTCGACACGCATAAGGGGAATAGCCGTTGCAGCCCCCACGTTGTAGTCGTCGGCATCGCCGTTGCCCGGGCGGAACTTGGCAGAGCTGTACGCAATATTGTCCTCGAACGAGCCGTTCTGAGTGACAGGGAACTGAGTCTGGCCCTCCAGGGGACTGCCCTCTGGTGCCACGAACTCCAGCTTACGCCAGTCCGTATCCGGAATCCTGTCGTACAGATTCTTGTCGATGACGCGGAACAGGCCAGTACCCAGACCTGTGTATCCGAACGAAGTCTGGTTGGAAACCCACGAAATCCAGTTAATGATACCAGTCTGCACACAGTCGTTGCTGTTTGTCTGCTGCATAGCCCACATAAACTGGCTGGCAGTGTTGAAACCGGTAGCCGTGTTCAGGGCATCAGCCTTTGTGACAGGCTGCACCTTGGTCGTCTGTATGGCCTTCTGGGCATATTCCGAAGCACTGGCAAAAGCCGTCTTCGACTTATCCTCCTCGCCAATCTCGGCATAGTAGCTGCCGTCCCACAGATACAGGCGGGCCATCAGGCCGTATACACAAGCCAGGTCAGGCTGCGTACCGCCGTCCGTCGAAGTCTGGAATACCACATACTCCTTGGCAGCGTTCAGGTCGCTCTCGATAAACTCGGACATCTCCTCGTGCGTGGCACGTGGATTTTCTGTAGCCTCCTGCGGAGTCGTCTTGTCAGTAACGATGGGCACCGTCAGGTAGCGCACGTCCACACCCTGCTCGTTCTTGTCGGCATAGATGTCGTTGGGAAGGAACTCGTACATGCGCGCCATGTCCAGATAAAACATGGCACGGTATGCATAGGCCTGACCCAGGTAGCCCTTCTGGGCATCCGTAGCAGTCTCAGGGTCGATGGCACCCACCAGCTGGTTTACGCTCAGCAGGCGGCCATAGTAGAAGTTCCACGGGAACTGCGTACGCAGGTAGCCGTCGCCCAGATACTTGTTCTGATACCATACGGTCCAGTGGCTGTAGCCCACTTCGCCGCCCATGTGAATATCGCCGGTCATCATGTCACGGATAATCATAATGGCTGGCAGGCCAAATGACCAGTGGCTGTCCTCGTCCCACACATTCAGTGTAGCTGCCGGAATACCGGCAGCCATGTTGGCTGTTGCGGCAGGCGACAGTGCAACCTGTTCGTCAGTAGCCGTACTGGACTGAGGGAAAGTCTCGTCAAGACATCCCGTCAGAGACGTCATGCTCAGGAAAGCCGCACCCAATATTGCAAAATTAATCTTTTTCATATTGTATCTAATCTCTTTATCCTTAGTTATGACAATTTAGAAACCAACCTGAACGCCAGCACTGACAGAACGGATTGAGCTATAGTAAAGACCGCTGCTGGCACCGGTGGCGCTCATACGCGGATCCAGGCCCTTGCGTGCCGACCACGTGTACAGGTTGTCACCTACCAGGAATATACGCACCTTGTTGATATGGCACCTGCTCAGCCAGTGCTTAGGCAGAGTGTAGCCCACGGTCAGGTTGTTCAGTGTCAGGCAAGTAGCACTTGTCAGGAAACGGTCGCTGGAAGTAGCATTGTAGCTGTCGCCCACGTTAATACGCGGAATGTTGCTCGTAGGATTGGCAGTAGACCATGCATTCAGTTGGTCTACGTGGAAGGCATAGCCTGCCGTCAGGGCCATAAGGCTTGCATACTCTGTGTCATACACCTTGCCGCCCAGCTGGTACGTGAAGTCCAGACCGAGGTCAAAGCCCTTCCACGAGAAGCTCGTGCCGAAACCGCCGTGCAAGCGGGCCAACATGTCACCGCCGAGGTAGTAGTCTGCCGTCGAGCCGTTTGTCGTCGTCACCACCTTGTCCACCACCTTCTGGCCGTTGGCATCGTATTCGAACGAACCGTCAGCCTTCGTCTTGTACTGGTTCATGTAGTACAGCGCCATACCGCCCTTGGCAGGATCGTATGCAGCATCACCCGTAGAGGCATAAGTCTGCTCGTTGTACACACCGGCATACTTCTTGCCGTAGTACGTGTAGCGGCTCAGACCCTCGGAATAGAAGTTGTTGCCGCTGCTGTAGCCCAGGTACTGCTGCATGGCACCGGACTCGGGATCATAGGTGTAGCAAACCTGAGTCTTACGAGCATCAATCAGCTCTGTCATACGGTTCTGGCTCCATGTGGCATTGGCAAACAGAGTCCACTCGATGTCCTTCGTACGTACGGCAACGCCGTGCAGGTCGATCTCGATACCCTGGTTACGCATGTTGCCTATGTTGTCATAGAAGCTTGTGTATCCGAACGAAGGTGCGTATGGGACGCTGGTAATCAAGCCGATGGTACGGTTGTTGTAGTACTCCACCGTACCGAAGAAGCGATCCTTGAACATGCTGAAGTCAAAGCCCATGTTGAACTTGGCACTCTTCTCCCAGCTCAGCTTCTCGTTCTTGCCCAGGGTAGACGGAACCAGCGAAACGGCGCCGTTGCTGTTTACGATGCTGTAGCGGTTGGTGTAGTAATAGCCGTTCAGGCCGCCGTCGTTACCGTTCTCACCATAGCTTATCTTGAACTTCAGTTCGTCCAGCCACTTGGCCTTGGCCATGAACTTCTCCTTTGACATCATCCAGCCGAAGCTTGCACTCCAGAAAGCACCCCAACGGTGATCCGGATGGAAGGCTGAAGAACCCTGAGCCATCACAGAAGCCTGCACGTAGTAGCGGTCAGCATAGCTGTACATGGCACGGAACAGCCATGACTCTGTATTGTAGGTGCCGCTCGAAGAACCACAGTCATCAACGACTACGGCACCGTTCAGTTCCTTGTTCTGCTGCGAGAACATATTGTGCTTGTTGCCATACAGGTCCCAGCTCTTGGAACGATAGTACTCGTGCGCACCCATCACCTCGATGTCGTGGTCGCCGAAGCGGCCCTGCCACCTCAGGCGCTGCTGGAAGTTGGTGTTCAGGTCGTATGTCATCTCGCGGGTTACGATACCGTTGCTGCTTGCATACTGGCCGAAATATGGATTCGTCACGCTCGTATAGTCGCGTGCGCTGTAATGCACGTTGTTGATACTCGTGAACGTGATGTTCTTGGGCAGGTACACGTCAATCGTACCCGTAGCGTTCAGCGTGTTGCCCTTGTACCTGCGAGTGTTCACCAGCAGGTCGCTGATCGGGTTGGACTGACCCAGATACGGACGGTTCAGACCCAGCGCGCTGTTGCCGTCGCCGTAGTCATAAGCCTTGATGCCCGAAGCCTGGTGGTACATCACGTTGCCAAACTCGTCACGCATGAATATTGGATATATCGGAGCGATGTTGTGCAAGGCAAAGATATTGCCCGAACTGGCCTCGCCCTCGTTGCTCATATAGCTGCGGTCCGTGTGCGAGTACGAAACGTTGGCACCGGCCTTCAGCCACTTCTTCAGCATATAGTCGGCCTTCAATCGCGTAGACAGGCGCTCGTAGTTGCTGCCGTAGGTGATACCCTCGTTGCCCAGGTAGTCTGTGCTGAGATAATACGTACCCTTGTCCGTGGCACCGCTTGCACTCACGGTATACTGCTGGCGCAGGCCGTTGTGGTAAATCTCCTTGTCCCAGTTGTCGGGAGTCAGGTAGTATTTCCTGCCATCCTTGCCGGTAACTATGTTGCCCAGTGTGGCATTGGGATTTACCTTGCCGTTCGTACCGATGAACATCTCGCCCTGCGGAACGTCGTACACCTGATAGCCCAGGCCGAAGCCGCCAGTACGGTCGATCAGGTTGGCGTTGGCCCACTTCCATGCACCGTCCGAGGTCATGCCTCTCTGGTTCTTGGCATAGTCGTACAGGCCGTTATAGTATGTCTCGTAGTAGCCGCGGGGATCGTTGATCACGTCATAGTCACGGTTACCCTTCATGTTGGCACCCCACTTGGCCTCGAAGTTAATCTCGGCTTCCTTGTGACGCTTGCCGGTCTTGGTCGTGATGATAATCACACCGTTACCGCCACGCGCACCATACAGAGCCGTCGATGCAGCATCCTTCAGCACAGTCATGCTCTCCACGTCGATAGGGTTGATGTCGTTCAGGCTGCCGTCGTACGGGCTGCCGTCCAGCACTATCAGCGGAGCCTGGCTGGCTATCATCGAGTTGAAACCACGGATACGGATGGTAGGCGTAGAGCCTGGCTGGCCTGTGGCATTGTAGATCTGCACACCCGAAGCCTTACCCTTCAAAGCGTCTACCGCATTCGTAATCTGCATCTTGCCGATATCCTTGCTGTCAACTATGGCAGCCGAACCGGTGAACGAGCTCTTGGTCTGCGAACCGTACGCAACGACCATCACCTCGTCCATGGCCTTCGTATCAGGAATCAGGATGACCCTCATGCCGTTCTTTATAGACACGTCGGCAGTCTTCATACCCATGAAGGACACCACGGCCCTCTTTGCATCCTTGGGCAGGTCCTTCAGGACGAACTGTCCGTTGGCATCGGCAATCGCGCCCATCTTGGTACCCTGTACCATGACCTTGGCGCCTGGGATAGGATCGCCAGTCTCGCTGTCAACAACAGTACCTGTGACCACACGAGTCTGGGCGAAAGCCACGCTTGCGCTCATCACTGCGCAAACAAGAAGCATAAGAATTTTTTTACCCATGTTTGTTGTTTTTAAAAATTAGTTTAACTAAATTATTACCTGTTTCACTTATTCTGATATCCGCGTCGTTTTAACGACCGTTTTATTGACCGTTGCACACCCGCGAACGGGTACACGTATGCAATATTTGGGAGCAAAGTTAATAAATATTATTTAATATGGTACATAAAAGTGTTAAAAAAGTTTGTCGTTTTGACAAAATAGTACCAAAAAAGCATCAATTCAACAAAAAAATTAACCATTTCGCTACTGTTTCTTGTGTTTTGACATCATCGGTGATTACGGATGAAAACATAGGTGGCAAAACTTATAAAATCACATATAAATAAGGGTCGGTTTCACGATTTTATTTCGCTGGTATCCTGTGGAAGCTGGAATCAGTCGTACCGTGGAGGACTGACAACGAGAATTAGTCGTATATTATTAACACGTCAACTTGGAACGGTCATAAGACGGGAAAATGACAACCTAAATCAGCGAAATATACATTTAATAAGGCTATAATTAATAAGAGACATATAAGAGGCATATCTCTTATGTTGCTGATTTTAAATATGTTACACCATTCTTTGTTTTACTGTAGCTAAATTATTGATTTTGAGCACGTTGGCTCATATTGAGCATTCGTAGGTATCTGTACAGAGTACTTGGGCTGACCTTCAGCCTCCTGCATATTTCCAGTTTGCTGTACTTGGGCAAGTAACTTGCAATGACGGCCTCCTTCCCGTCCAGTCTGTTCTTCCTCCCTTTGCTTCCCTTGGGGCGTCCCAAGGTATGCCCGCTGTCCTTCAGTCGTTGCAGGGCCTCGCGAGTCCTCTGGCTTATCAGCTTTCGCTCAATCTCCGCACTGAGCCCAAAGGCAAAGGCCAGCACCTTGCTTTCTATATTGTCACCCAGCGTATAGTTCTCCTTGATGGTATATACACGGCAGCCCTTGCGCATGCACAGGCTCAGGACATCCATTATCATGAACAGGTTCCTGCCCAGCCTGGACAGTTCCGAGCAGATTATTATATCATCGTGCGACACCCTCTTCAACAGTCTGCCCAACGTGCGCCTGTCCAGCGAAATGCTGCCGCTGACCGTTTCCTCAATCCACTTATCTACGCATATTTTCCTGTCAACACAATAGTTCTCAATCTCATATCTTTGGTTTTCGACAGTCTGCTTGTCTGTAGAAACACGGATATAGCCATAGACCATAGTAATTTTTCTTTATACAATTGTTAATTAAACGGTCGTTAGAATGACACAATGGAAACATCTGGGACAAACGGGTCCCTACATAGCTGGACAAACTGGCAAAAGCATGTTTAACACTCTAATTAGCAACTAAATGGCGAGTGAAAAATAATAAAATAAGTAATAACCAAAATTAACTAATCACTAAAAACGACAAACATGGGTAAAAAAATTCTTACGCTTCTTGTTTGCGCCATATTCAGCGCAAGCATGGCTGTCGCCCAGACTCGTGTGGTCACAGGTACTGTTGTTGACAGCGAGACTGGCGATCCTATCCCAGGCGCCAAGGTTATGGTACAGGGTACCAAGATGGGCGCGATTGCTGATGCCAACGGACGGTTCGTCCTGAAGGATTTGCCCAAGGATGCCAAGAAGGTCATCGTATCCTTCATGGGCATGAAGACCGCCGACGTGACAATACACAACGGAATGAAGGTCATCCTGATTCCCGACACCAAGGCCATGGACGAGGTCATGGTGGTTGCGTATGGTACGCAGACTCGCAACAGTTTCACAGGCTCTGCGGCAATAGTTGGCTCTGACGTCATTGACAAAAAGATCGCCACGAATGTTACGGCAGCCCTGGCAGGTACCGCTGCAGGCGTACAATATATGTCAAACAGCGGCGATCCGGCAAGCAATGCGCCTATCATACGCATTCGTGGTATTGGTTCCATCAATGCAGGCAATAATCCACTCTATGTCGTTGACGGCATTCCATACGACGGAGCTATCAGTGCCATCAACCCATCAGACGTAGAGAGCATGACCGTTCTGAAGGATGCCGCTTCTACGGCCCTGTATGGTTCACGCGCCTCCAATGGTGTCATTATCATCACGACAAAAAAAGGCAAGGGCCATAAGTCCGAAATCACCTTTGATGCCAAATGGGGCAGCAACCAGCGCTTGGTTCCTAACTACGATGTCATTTCGAATCCTGGCCAGTATTACGAGATGATCTTCCGCCGTCTGTATAATAGCGAAGTTGCTGCAGGCAAGTCTTCTGCAGATGCATACGCAAATGCCAACAACCGTCTATACGATGCCGGTAACGGAGGTTTGGGATACCAGGTCTTTACCGTTCCAGACGGTGAAAACCTGATTGGCACCAACTTCAGGCTAAACCCCAATGCACGACTGGGATACTCCGACGGACAGTATTACTACACTCCTGATAATTGGTCGGATGCTGTCATACACAACGGATTGAGGCAGGAATATAACATCAATTTCCGCGGCTCTACCGACAAGCTTAGCTTCTACGGTGGAGGCAGCTACCTGAGCGACGAGGGTATTGTCAAGAACTCAGACATGCAACGATATACGGCCCGTGCAAACATAGAGTATCAGGCAAAGAAATGGTTGCAGTTTAACACGAGCATGAGCTACGCACACACGGATGCCAACCAGCCATCCTACACCACAACCCAATGGGCAAGTAGTGGAAACATCTTCTATATAACCAATAATATCGGTCCTATATACCCTCTGTATGTCCGTGATGCAGACGGCAACATCATGACTAAAGACGGACGTATCATTTACGATTCCAACCAGACAAACTTTAAGCGTCCCGGCACTGTCGGCAATGCCGTTCGCGACAATTTCTACAACAAGGACAGATTCAAGCGTGACGTGTTTGACGGTAGGTGGGGAATAAACATAACTCCTGTCAGGGGACTCCGATTGTCAGCAAACCTGGCAGTTTACAGCAGTTCTTCTCGTTCTTCTGCCCTGTCCAGTACTTTCGGCAGCGCATCCAGCTATGACGGCATTGTAAGTGTTTCCGACAGCAGACTGCTTACGGTAACACAGCAGTACATGGCTAACTACAAGACGGACTTTGGAGGCTCGAAGCACTCGCTTGACATTCTTGTCGGATATGAACAACGCAACCTGACGAGCAGTGGGCATAGCGGACAAAACGATCACCTCTTCAATCCATATACAGACGAATTGTCCAATGCCCTTGGGACATCTGGCAAGTCACTTTCCTCCTCTACGGAAAAACATGTAGTTGAAGGCGTTCTTTCACGTATCCAATATTCGTATGACGATCGTTTCTATGTTGATGCCAGCTATCGTCGCGATGCTTCCTCGCGATTTGCGCCAGGACACAGGTGGGGTAACTTCGGCAGTATAGGCTTTGCCTGGAACATGAAGCAGGAAAAATGGCTTAAAAACGTCAAATGGATTGACATGCTCAAGTTCAAGACCAGCTATGGCAAGGTAGGAAATGAAGACCTCGGCAACTATTATGTCTATGCAGACCTGTACAGTCCTTCATACAACGAAGGTACCGGCCAATATAGCACCACATTGGCTCAGAAGGGTAATCCAGAGCTTACATGGGAGGGCAACCACACCGTCAACATCGGCGTTGACTTCAACCTGTTCGGGAACAGGCTGAACGGTACCGTTGAGTATTTCGTAAAGAAGACTACCGACATGCTCTTCTACAAGGACTTCCCATTGTCTTCAGGCTATGGAACGTCTGTCCAACTTCCTGTCAATGTAGGCAACGTACTCAACAACGGCGTCGAAATCACCCTGGAGGGCGTGGCAGTGCGCACAAAGGACCTGGAGTGGCGTCTGAACATGAACATGACACACTACAAGAACGAAATTCTGTCCCTTGCCGACGAATACAAGGAAGATGGCATAAAATATAGCAACTCCATCCTGCGCGAAGGCGGTTCGGTATATGATACATACTTGAGGAAATTTGCCGGTGTCGATCAAAATACGGGCAAGGCTCTATATTACAAGAACAATGCGGATGGCACAATAGGAACTACTACGGATGCAACAGCTGCCGACCAATATGTATGCGGCAGTACGCTGCCTTCAGTATATGGCGGCTTTGGTACGACGTTCAGCTGGAATGGTCTGGATCTGTCCATGCAGTTCTCATACTCACTCGGCGGCAAGATATACGACGGTACCTACCAGTCTCTTATGTGCAGCGACAATTCTACTGGTAAAGGTAGCAACATCCACAAGGATTTGCTAAATTCGTGGACTGTGGACAACAGCATTACAGACGTTCCGATGTTTACTTCTGACACATGGGGTGGTCTGGCTCAGTCTGCATGTGACCGGTTCCTGACCAGTTCAAACTATCTGAGCATCAACAACATCACGCTTGGCTACACTCTGCCGCAGAAATGGATCAGCAAACTGAAAATCTCCAACGTACGTGTATATATCACTGGCGAGAATCTTGCAGTATTCAGCAAGCGCAAGGGACTTGACCCTCGCACAACCACAGGCCCTGGAAGTATGACTTCAGGCTCAGGACGCGATAGCGGCAGATACGGTGCCCTCCGCAGCATAGTAGGCGGTATCAGTGTTAAGTTCTAATATTATTATTGATATATTTAAAAATATGAAACTTATTAATTTTTCGACTATAACTCTTGCTGCCGTTGCCATTACTGCCTGCAACGACGTGAATACTGCCTATTATCAGGGCGGCACGCTTACGGAAGAGCAACTTGGAGATGTCAACAATGCCATACCGGAACGTGCCGAAGCATTGTTCACAGGAATGTTTGCCATGATGGGAGAGCCCAATGGCTGCCTGGGCGGTTCCAGGCCAGACGACTATGGCTTTATCATGATGGCGATGTCAAATGACCTGGAGGGTCCCGATGCCTGGATGGACGACAACGACTACAACTGGTTCTCTACTTGTGGGGAATGGAGTAGCCGTAATGCAAACTATGCTAACCCGTACATCCGCTATATCGCACCGTACAAGCAAATGAAAATTGCCAATGACGTACTGAGGAACTATCCTGAGGATCTGACTAACCCAAACAACACAAACCACAGGGCACAGGCTCGTGCAATACGTGCCTTTGACTTGATGAGCCTGGCATATGCCTTCCAATTCAACTATGTGGACCACATGGACGACCCGTGTATTCCTATTGTTACGGAACACACCTTGGATGCAGCCAACAATCCGCGCGCGACCGTCAAGGAGGTTTACGAGCAGATTCTGGAAGACCTGAACTACGCATGTGAGCATCTGGAAAACTATAAGCCTTCAAACAAGAATGAAGTGAGCGGTGCCGTGGCATACGGCCTGCGCGCTCGTGCCTATCTTGCAATGGAAGAATGGAAGAAAGCTGCCGATGACGCGACAAAGGCTATCGAATTGTCCGGTTGCCAGCCTGCCAGCATACCAGACTTACAGAAACCTGCCTTCTATGACATTGAGGACAAAAACTGGCTATGGGGAGTGGACATGACTACAAAAATGGCCAATACCTATCCCTGGGCGACCTGCTGTTCCTGGATAGTGTCTTTCTCCGCAGATTCATATTCTGCAGCAACAGGAACATACGTACACATCAACAAACTTCTATATGACAAAATCAGCAGCACTGACGTGCGCAAAGGCTGGTGGCTGGACGAGAATCTGCACTCGGACAACCTGAGCCAGTGTTCATGGGGCGGCGCGACTGGCGACGACATTGCTCTCCTTGAAATTGATGACGTCAAGTTTAAAATGGACAAATACACCAATGTCAAGTTTGGTATGTACTCTGGAATAGGTTCGGAAATCAACGACAACGACTGGCCGTTGATGCGTGTCGAGGAGATGATTCTAATCAAGGCAGAAGGACTAATAAAGTCCGGAGACAATAGCGGTATGTCTGTTCTTGAGAACTTTGTCAAGACGTATCGTGACCCTTCATATGACCTGAATTCTAAATTGGCCAACGCTATTGATCCGACTGAGGGGCTGAACAACGAGATCTGGTTCCAGCGTCGTGTAGAACTGTGGGGTGAGGGATTCGGCATGAGCGACATAATGCGACTGAAGAAGCCTATCGTGCGCTTCCATAGTGCCAACGACCCCTACCCTGCTGCTTTTCAGTTCAACGTAGAATACGGAGACCCATATACTTTGCTACGTTTTCCACAAACCGAGAAGGACAATAACAAGGCTATCGTTGACAACCAGGGTGGCAGCAAGCCTTCTGCAGGCATGAATCCGAATCTGCGCGACGGCGTTACCGATTAGTACAGAATACTACCCCATGTAGTTTAACAAATAAATAAAAGATAGCATGAAATCATATAAATATCTTTGCTTAGCCCTCATGACACTTGCCGTAGTGTCATGTAGCGACGATAATTTTGAGCCAGGCAAGCCTTCCTTGCCGACTGGCGAGAAAGTATTTGTGTCGTCCGACAACGACACGAAGTTTACCATTAGCCTCGAAGAAGACGAGATCGGAATAACGCTGAAGCGACAGGACGCTACCGAAGAGGCCATGATTCCTGTTAAGCTGGCATCGTCCATTCCTGGCATCTTCTCTGGCGAGGAGAGCGTTACCTTCGCAACCGGCGAATCCGAAGCTACATATATAGTCCACGTAAGCAAGGACATGCTTCCATTCAAGGAATATATGTTCGAGATTATCATTCCGGAAGAGTTTACTAACGCTTACCTGAAGGATGCCCCGTCACCACGGTTAACCTGTAGTGTGACAAAGGAAGACTATGCCGTTATTGCAAGCGGTATATTTACCGACAACGTATACAAAGAGGATTCATGGCTCCAGGATTTGGAATACTCTCCCATGTTGGATCTGTACCGTCTTCCTGACGTATATGCGAGAGGGACGTCTCTGTATTTCCACTTTGCACAATATCCTGACGGCACCAGCGAATTCTATTTCACAGATTCTGACGGAAACAGGATATTACCTGACAATAACAACGCAATAACGATGAATACAGGTATCGTACATTCTAAATACGGCATGGTAGTTCTGTCCGTCATGGAAGAGTACGGTATCGGATATGACGAGGAAGACATTCCAGAAGGCTTTGTCGGTGAATTCTACTTTGTAGGTGCATTTGATGTAGCAGCAGGCAGATTTGGTATTGGCTGGCAGACATTCGACATCACGGAATGGATAGAAAAACCTTGGTTAAAAGAGTGATACGCATATCGTCCGGACATACGATGCAATGTCTGGCACATTAGACTTCATGGTCGCATTGGCATTGCCGATGCGACCATGTGGTTAAAGGATTTTTATTATATTAATGACTATGGATAGAAGATTTGCATTTTTTATTCTTCTGGCATGTTGGGCAGGGAATTACGTTCTTGCCCGTCAGCTAAATACCCAGGAAGCCTTGAACAGGGTTGTACGGAACAATGCAATGTCACGTTCATCAAGAATCAAGGACGTGCTCCGTTACAAGCTGGTACATACCATTGCCGGACAGGATGTGAACTATATATATGTATATGAACCATCAGCTGGTGGCGATGCCATCTTTGTCGCAGCCGATGATCTGCTGCCTGCTGTAATGGCATATGGCGTAACTCGTTTTGATACCAATAATATGCCTCCGCAGATGCGCGAATGGATTAAATTCTACAGTGCAGTTTCGGCAGAGGTTATTGCTTCTGGCATTCCATTGAAAGCGGCCGTCACAAGCGGAAATGCAGTTGCTCCTTTGCTGAACACATATTGGGAACAGAATGCTCCGTACAACGATTTATGCAGGAAGCAATTGGAAGCCGACGTACCTACTGGATGTGTCGCAACAAGCATGGCTCAGGTTATGAACTACTGGAAATATCCTGCACATGGTTACGGCTCTCACAGCTATACTATAAAGAACCACCTTCTACGTGCAGACTTCGGTTCAGAACACTACGATTGGGATAACATGCTGACTGCCTATGGCAACTACTGCAAGGAAGGAGAATCTGGGGGATCATTTATGTCCTATGACAATATTCAGGCATTGGCAGTATCTACACTTATGTTCCATTGCGGAGTTGCAACAGAAATGAATTATGACGAAAGTGGCAGCGGAACCTCTGACATCAAGGCTGGCGCTGCGCTTGCAAATTATTTTGGCTACAATAATGGTATAAGGCTAGAATCCCGTGATTTCTACGACGACCAGACTTGGGAGAATATACTTCAGACCGAGTTGAATAAGTTAAATCCTATCATATATTGTGGTGCTACCACTAATAACGAGGGGCATTGCTTTGTTTGTGACGGTTATGACGGCAGTGGATTCTACCATTTCAATTGGGGGTGGAGCGGACTTGGCAATGGCTACTATATGGTGACAGGCAATGATATATTGCATCCGACACACCAAGGTACCGGTGGAAGCCTCTCGTCTGGAGCTTTTAACCAACAGCAGACTATTCTTACAGACGTACATCCTCGTACTGATGGGGACAGCGAGGAATATTGCATTCAGATTTGTGCCGGCAACACTATCGACTCCTCACAAGGTAATGTCGGATGTGTGGTTATGACTGATACTCAGAACGAACTGTCTGGAGACATGCTTCGCGGACAAACCTATATTTTGAAAGGAGGATTCTACAATTACTCTATTACTCCTGCCAATGCAGAAATTGGAGTTATACTACACAACATCGTGAATGGTGCAGACTATGTCTGCGATGGCACAATGGCAAAAGACATGAATCCTTATAGCGGATACAGCTACTACAGTTTCACGGTGGACGCGGTACCCGAGAATGGCAAATATGAGGTTTTCCCTGCATATAAACCTCTTGACAAAAACGGCAAGGCTCTTGGTGAATGGAAACGCATGAAAATGAATAGCAATGCAGGCGTATATCAGGTTAATATATCTGGAACTATACCCGTACTACGTATTACTGATCTGAAATTATCTCAAGAAGGCAATGCTACAAGTCTGTTCCCAAAATTGGATATAACACTGACGGCTCTGAACAGAGTCTCAAAATTACCACTGACGGCATATGTATATGAATGGGATGGCAACAATATGCTTAACTACTACACCATAGCCACCTCACTCAATATGACTAAGGGAGATGTACAGACAATCACGGGATTGACTCCAAAGATGAGCAAGGAACTTGATGCAGGCAAGGCTTATCGTCTGGAAATTAAGAGCAGGACCTACGAATACAACCTTGGAAACACAGAGTTGACCAAATACTTTTTCGTAACAGAGTCAGATGAAACGACTGGCATAGCCTCAATTATTCCAAGCGAAAAGTCTGTCGCCAAATCAGAATTGTATGACCTTATGGGTCGTAAGGTGAACGGTGACAACATCCACGGCATCTACATACAGAACGGGAAGAAGGTTATCAGGTAAGCAGTAATTACTGATATAAGTACCCACATTGGCTGAACAATATGGTTTCTCCAGTGTGGGTATATTTTATTTATAATAATAATGTGTGTGGTCGCTTGCCTTTGCCAAGTTTGGTAATGAGCGTTGGTTTCCTGCATAAAAAAACTGAGCTTTTCTTTGTCTGATAACTTATATTTTGTACTTTTGCACCGCTTTGGCATTTTTTAGTGTGCCAGACTATAGACAACGTATCAGCATGAACGTACCAAGCAAGACAAGCGCTATTGCCATTCAGGTTTCTCCACAGGGCTGACGGCAGCTCTGCACGACTGGATTTGCAAGCATGGATGCTTGCGCAACCGAACTCCGTCCAGGAGGGAGGAATGCAAAAGGTTCGTTCTTTGACTTATTGATACAAGCATAATCCTCACGGTTCTTTTACTTTGTTATTCTTCTGGATGGATGCCCGGGATGTGTCCGTCTTACTGTATTTAACCGTCTGCCGTCATCGTATTCTGACGGCAGGCATTAACATGTCTATAGTCTATGAAATATCGTCTGTTACTTACCAACACTGCAGATGGAGAGGAAACGGAGATTGTCGTCCCGTCCAGTCTGCCGCTTGAAGAACTCAGTCCGAAGATCAAGGTCGGGTTCCGACTACCACTTTGTGATTATGGATGGCATAGATTCCTTGCACGCGGCACGGTCTATGTCATAGAAAAACATCTCACTCCTGAACAGGAAATCCTTTTTGAGTGTGACCTCTATATCGGCCGATACCGTTGCAGCGAATGGGCACGCCTGAAGCATGTATTCACCGTCCTCGGCTCAACCGTCACCTATATCCAAGGGTATGGCATTGACAAACACAAGATACGTGTCACGCTTATGGAACGCATCTGAATACCTGCTGTCTGTCTCCTGAATGTACGCTCCTGAAAACAGGATATCGTTCCACTGAAGATTCCTCAAAATTGGTGTTAAAATGACGGGAATACGTTTGTCTTTAGAGGAATATTGCGTAAATTTGCATTGTGATTACAAGATTCAAACCAAATAAGATGACTATGAAGAAAATCATTTTGGCCATTGCTGCCGTGGCTATGATGGGCAGCATCGAGACTCAGGCTCAGGACATTCTGGGCACATTGAAGAGTGCCGTGAGCACTGCTGCCGGCAAGAGTGACAACAGCACTGTGGCTGCTATTGGCAACCTGCTGGGTACGAGCAGCGTGTCTGCTGCCAATCTGGTCGGCACATGGAACTACAGTCAGCCTGCAGTGGCTTTTGAGAGCAAGAACGTGCTGACCAACGTGGGTACTGCCGCTGCAAGCAGCGCCATCGAGAAGAAGCTGGCTACTTACCTGACGAAGGCTGGCTTCACCAAGGGCAAGGTGCAGATTATCCTGAACGAGGACAAGAAGAATGGCTATGTGGTATACAACAAGGCCAAGATTCCCGTAAACTGGAGTGTCAGCGGCTCTGACCTGACCCTGAAGGTGGGTACTTCTGCCGTGAACGAGGGTCTGGGAAGCAGCACGAAACTGGCAAACCTGACGAAGTACAATTCTTTCAAGATGAATGTAAAGAAGAGCGGTTCGCAGCTGCAGATTGCCATGAAGGCTGACAAGCTGATGAGTCTCTTGCAGAGTATCATGAGTGCCGCAGGCAAGGCTGACACGTCTGCTACGAGTGCCATATCCGGCCTGACAAAGAGCATTGACGGCATGTACCTGGGACTGAAGATGACCAAATAGGTATATTCGTTCGGCGCGGTTGCGCCAATTGCCCTTACAGGCACAAAGACAGACAGGAGGATGTGGCAATCTGACACATCCTCCTGTCTGTCGTATATACCCTTTTTTGATTTTACCCGCCAAATGGGCTACTCCTTCATCAGCTTGTCCAGGAATGCGTCCAGGTCCTCGTCCAGCCCTTCCAGAAGATTTCCGCTCAGGATCACGGTTTCCTCGTCGTCTACGAGATACAGGTCGGTAAGCGTCTCACCGTCCTCGTCCTGCATGACGAAGCTGTATGGACGCAGCAGGGACATATTGTCTATGACATCTTGACGCACACCGGATATTGCTTCCTGCAATACAGGTGTGACCTTCTTGTAGAAGTCCTCGTCGCGCGACCCTTTTATCCATTCGGGAATGACGATACGCATGAGTTCGTTATCCTCGTCGTCAAAGAATCGTATCTCGCCGCTGTGTGGATACACTCGCAGCGAGATGTCCGTAAGGACGGGCTCCTGTCCCTGAGGGAAACGGGTTGCCACATGGCGCAATGCGCGCTGGATTTGTTGCAAAGGTGTTATCATTCTATTAGAGATAATGTGTTGTCAGGGTATTTGTTTCATGTTTAGAGCCGTCAGACTATTCCGCGTCCGTGACACTGCTTGAACTTCTTGCCGGAACCGCAAGGACATGGATCGTTGCGTCCTGGCAACTTGTCTGCACGTATCGGCTGTGTCGGCTGCTGCTGACGGGTGTCATGGCTGGCGGCCTGACGCATTCCCTCGTCGGTCATGCTGCCGTGGCTTTCCTGCAGACGCTGGCGTGGCTGGCGCTGCTCGGGTGCTGCCTCGCGTATCTGAAGTTCCGGCACCTGTGCCCGCATGAGGACGCTGACGGTGCGGTCGTTGATCTTGTTGACCATATCGTCAAAGTACTTGACACTCTCCAACTTGTATATCAGCAGCGGGTCTTTCTGCTCGTAGCTGGCGTTGCGCACGCTGTGCTTCAGTTCGTCCAGCAGGCGCAGGTTCTCCTTCCACGCATCGTCGATGGTGTGCAGGATGAGGCTCTTGTGGAATGCCGTTACGATAGCCTGGCTCTTGGTCTCGTACGCCTCCTGTATATTGCAGCTGACCTGATATACGCGACGCCCGTCGACTACCGGAACCATGATGTTCTCGTAGTGTGGCATGGTGTCTGGATTCTCGACAATGTGGGCAACGGCCTTCTGTGCATTGGCCGAGATTATGCTGCATTTCTGCTTGAAGCGTTCCATTACCTTCTGGTATACCTCCTCGGCAAGCTGGTCCATGTCTCCGTTTTCGTAACGGTCCTGAGTCAACGGGAACTCCATTGCAAGTATCTCGAGGAAACGTGAGCGGCACTCCTCGAAGTTGTGGGTCTCCATTATGACGCATACACGGTCCCATATCATATCGGAGATGTCCATTCCCAGGCGTTCGCCTATGAGGGCATGGCGGCGCTTCTCGTATATTACGGTGCGCTGCTTGTTCATCACGTC
>DFKL01000078.1 GCA_002373535.1 Prevotellaceae bacterium UBA3646
GGAGCCAGGACGGTGCTGGACAGTATGCTGTGCTGTACAGGATAGCCCGTCTTCGGGTCAATCGTATGTGCAACTTTGCGGCCGTCCTTCGTAACGTAGAAGTTCCTGTAGTTGCCGCTTGTGGCCATGGCAGCCTCATGCACCTCAATCGTCTTCTGTATATCGTTGTTCACGCTCGTGCTGTCTTCCACGGGACTGTTGATGCCTATTACCCACGCCTTGCCGTTGGGGTTGTTGCCGGCAGTCACTATCTCGCCGCCAATCTCTACCATATAGTTCTTTACACCGTGTTTCCTCAGGACCGTGGCGACCATGTCCGAACCGAATCCCTTGGCAATGGCACTCAGGTCAATAACCATACGGTCGTCATCCTTGCACAGTATGCCGTCCTTCATGCGAACACGCTTCCAGTTGACCAGTTTCCTCAGGCTGTCAACCTGTGCCTCGTCAGGTGTAGAACCGTCCTTGAAGCCAAAGCCCCACGCATTTACCAGCGGAGCCACGGTAATGTCAAACGCCCCGTCTGTATTGCGCGAAATCTCCTGCGCCATGTCGAACACTACCGTAAGCATACTGTCTGCATGCAAGTCTTCGCCGCTGTTTATTCTCGCCACCGTACTCTTCGGGTTGAACATCGACAGCGAACTGTCCACCCTGTACAATGCATCCATAATCTCGTCGTGCAGGTCACGGTCGGCCTCGTATGTGGCATGCATCACAGTGCCGAAGATAAGATTCTCCGTAGTATAGAACCTGGAATCACCTGTTTTGTCGCCATTCTTCCCTTCGTTACGGGTTACTGCCGCATAGTACGTTCCTGCAATCAGGAATAGCAGGAAAGCCGTCTGTGCAAAAATCTTAGTCCTCCTGTTCATCATCTATCTTCCTTTCTTCATGCTTCTGCCAAATTCAAAGATAATATTCGCCACACCGCCCCAGCAGTTGCTGCCATTGATGCCATACCCCGGAATATACCAGGGCTCGCCATACTCGTAATGCTTCTTGGTGAACAGAAACTTGTACCTGCCGTTCCATCCTATACGGATGAAACTCCATATCTTGGCCTCAAAGCCCAGGACAGCCTCTCCCCATGCGGCACTGCCCGACAAGTCCTTCATGTCCAAAGGTACAGGCTCCTTCCATACTGGATCCGCCTGGTCAGGGTTCGAATAGTCGTACGAGAAACTCGAATACCCTATGCGGAAGCCGACCATGAAACGGTTGCTGCGGCGTTTCTTGTTGCAGTTTATGTCCAGGCCGCCGCGGAAATAAGGAGCCGAGGTATGGAACCTGTTGCTCGTCGTGTTGCCGACACGCGTGCTGGTGCCGACGCCGAATTCAAATATCGGGAAGACCTTCTCCCTCAGGCTTATGCGCCCCATTATCTCCAGCTGTGACCACGTCGAGCCGGCAGCCTTCATCACAGGACCTACCAGGTCGCCGCCAAAGGCAAAACCGGTCAGGAAATACTTCTTCTCCTTCTCAGGCTCTACCCATTTCGTAGGAATAATCCTGCCGTTCCTGTCGCGCTTTATTCCCAGCGAATCTATCGTGTACGACATCGTGTCGGCAACTACCGCAGAGTCAGCCTGTATCCGCCCTCTCCCTGCCGAGTCGGCCAGGACCACGCCCGAAGGCATAGCCTCGTGCGAATTCTGAGCCAGGCATGTCATCGCACCCATCAGTATTATGGTCAACAGTCCAAGTCTCACCGCTACTCCGTTATATAGATAATCAAGTGGATGGCACCCTCAAATCCCACCTTCCTCTCCAGGATCTTCACGCTGTCAACCCACTCGTTGGTACACCGCACACCGTTAATCGTGTGCATTATCCTGGTCGGGCAGTCCGGAGACTCGAAATACTGGAAGTTATCCTTCCCGACAATCAGTGAGTCAACCTCCACATAGTCCTCTCCGGCATGGCGCAGGATGAACGTATCCGCATCCTGTATATAGCTCATGGGCAGCTCAACCTCACGCGCCATCATCTTCCTGTTCAGCAAGATGCTGTCCGTGCCCGCAGCCAATACCGTCAGCGAATCCGCCAGATAGCATTCGTTTCCACTCCCGTCGTTAAACTGAAAGCGCAGCTTCACCGAACTCGTACCCGTGCAGTCCAGCAAGTCACAGCCGCACAGCATGGCAACCACGGCAACAACGGCACACGACAATTTCACAAACCTGCCTGTCAGCATCTTGTACGAATGTGATACTTGTTACGCTCCATGCTGTTACGGCTTATCAGCTCACCCAGGAAACCAGCCACGAACAACTGCGTGCCCAGGATCATCATCGTCAAGGCAATGTAGAAGTAGGGCATGTCGGTAACCAGTGCATACGGGATACCCCTGCTCAGACACCACAGCTTCGTGCCACCCACGGCAACCACGGCCAGGAAACCGATCAGGAACATCAGCGAGCCGATAAAACCGAAGATGTGCATAGGCTTCAGTCCAAAACTGTCGATAAACCACAGGCTTATCAAATCCAGATAGCCATTCACGAAACGGTTCCACCCCATGAACTTGCTCTTGCCAAACTGCCGCGCCTGGTGATGTACAGGCTTCTCACCGATATTGCAGAACCCGGCATTCTTTGCCAGGTATGGAATGTATCTGTGCATCTCACCATACACCTCGATATTCTTCACCACCTCCAGTCGATAAGCCTTCAGACCGCAGTTAAAGTCATGCAAGTTCTTTATGCCGCTCACCATTCGTGCCGTAGCATTGAACAGCTTCGTAGGAATCGTCTTGCTCAGTGGATCACCCTTGCTGCGATTCTGCTTGTAGCCGCTCACCAGGTCATACCCGTCCTCAACTATCATGCGGTACAGCTCCGGTATCTCGTCAGGACTGTCCTGCAAGTCAGCATCCATCGTGAT
>DFKL01000054.1 GCA_002373535.1 Prevotellaceae bacterium UBA3646
AGCGTGTAAACGCCAAAAGCGTTTCGGGGGTTCGAATCCCCCTCTCTCCGCATGGCGGAGAATATGGTAGAGACATAGAGAAAGATATAACTAACAATAATTAAACCAAAAATTACCAAAACAATGAAAAAGTTATTTGCTATTGTTGCGATGGTTGCTGCATGTTCTTTCGCTGCAACGACATCTGTAATGGCACAGGAAGAAGCTGCTGCTCCAGACAGCGCTGCTGCTGAAGAGAAGGTTGATTCTGCTGCTGCCGACACTGCTGCTGTTGATACGGTTGCTGCTGCACCTGCCGAGACCGCTGTCGTCGAGGAGGAGAACGAGGGTATCCACAAGGCTTTGAAGACAAAGTTCATCGAAGGTGGTGCCGACTTCATGTCTCTCGTAGCCATTGCCCTGGTCCTGGGTCTGGCATTCTGCATCGAGCGCGTTATCTACCTGAGCCTGGCTCAGATCAACACTCGTAAGTTCTGTGCAGAACTTGCCGAATTGGTTGCCGCAGGCAAGGTTGACGAGGCTGTAGAATTGGCAAAGGCCACTCGCGGTCCTGTCGCTCAGGTTAGCCGTAAGGCTTTGGAGTGCCTGAACAGCAAGGAACAGAATGATATCGCCACAATCGAGCGTACAATCAATATGGAAGCCGAGGTTCAGGGTTCTTACCTCGAGGAGAACTGCTCTTGGATCACACTGTTTATCGCAATGGCTCCTTCACTCGGATTCTTGGGTACTGTGATTGGTATGGTAATGGCGTTCGACCAGATTCAGAAGGCAGGTGATATCAGCCCGACTGTTGTCGCAGGCGGTATGAAGGTCGCTTTGATCACAACCATCTTCGGTATCGTCGTTGCCTTGATTCTTCAGGTGTTCTACAACTTCATCCTGTCTCGTGTAGAGGTTCTTACCGGTAATATGGAAGAGGCTGCTCAGGAGTTGCTCGTTATGTGCGTCAAGAGCGACAAGTGCCAGAAGTAATCAGCACCTTATTATATTATTGTAGACAATTAGAGTATCTAATACCTTTATTAAAGGAGAGATAGTAATGAAAATTCAGAATATTTCCAAATATGCAATGCTATGTGTGATTGGCGTTAGTGTATTGGTCTTCCTTCTGTTCTTCCTGATTGGTTGGGAAGATAGCTATGAGGGAGATTTCAATGTACCATACTTCACATCACTCCTGCTTGTCTGGATGTACCTGACGGTTGCCGTAACGGCAGCTCTCACGGTCTGGGCAGTAGTAAAGGGCGTTCAGAGTACAAAGGGTAACGATCCTGCTGCTACGACAGGTGTTCCTGGTGGCAAGGTGATTCTCGGCACCATAGCTTTGTTGGTAGTATCACTGATTCCCGGTCTTGTAATCGGGTTCGGTGAGAGCGAGTTTACCGCAGCCGACGGTACTGTTACAAGTGCTGCAGGCGTCATGGTAGTAGACATCTTTATCTGGAGCATCTACATCCTCACTATTGCAGCCATTGCGGCTGTCGGAGTAAGTATGTCGGGTGTCCTGACAAAGAGTGCTTCCAAGTAAAACCGATAAAACAGAGAAAGATATATGGCTAAGAAGAAAAAGAAAATGCCCGGATTGAACACCAGTTCTACCGCCGACATATCTTTCATGCTGCTCATCTTCTTCCTGGTTACGACCTCTATGGATACTGATATGGGTTTGGCACGTCGTCTCCCACAGCCCCCTGAGGATGACCAGAAAGATGTAGAGATTGATGTCAAGGAGCGTAATGTCTTTAACGTACGAATCAATGCAGATGGCTATCTGGCATTGTACCGTAACGGCAATTACGATTTCATAGCTCTGGAAGACCTGCGTGCTCAGGCCAAGGAGTTCATAGATAATCCTCACAATCTGGGGTCATTACCCGAGAAGCATGTCAAGGACATAGAGTTGCTGGGTCCGATGGCGGTTACGGATAACCATGTGATTTCTGTGCAGACAGACCGTGGCACTCCCTATAATATCTACTTCCAGGTACAGAACGAACTCGTAGCGGCTTACAACGAACTTCGTGACGAGCTTTCCATGGCCCGTTTCCACAAGCCTTATGCCGCTCTCGACGAAGAGCACAGGGTTGCGATTCGTGCTGTATATCCCCAGAAGATATCCGAGGCAGAACCTAAAAAATATGGAGGAAACTGATAATGGCAGGATTTAAGAAGAAAGAGGCACGCGAAATGCCCGAGATGAATACTTCATCTTTGCCCGACTTGATATTCACCATTTTGTTCTTCTTTATGATAGTGACGACTATGCGCGAGGTTACCCTGAAGGTAAAGTTCACCGTACCCGCAGGAACAGAGTTGGAGAAGCTTACAAAGAAGAGCACCGTTAGTTTCATCTATGTCGGCCCTCCGACAGATGCACTCCGTGCCCAGATGGGTAGTGGAACGCGTATACAGCTGAATGACCGCTATGCCAACCCTTCCGAGGTTATGGATTTCGTGGCTCAGGAGCGTCGTGGAATGGCTAATCAGGCCGAGCAGACCATCAGCATCAAGGCCGATCAGCATACACAGATGGGTTACATAACGGATATCAAGGAGGTATTACGTAAATCGTGGGCACTGCGTATCAATTACTCGGCAACACGTCGTCAGTAATATTGCGTATCCATCAGTAATAGAGCGGAAGTCTTGTATGATATTATGAGACTTCCGTTTTTTTTGTTTATCTTTGTACTTGAAACAATCCGATATGACTATAAATATCATTGCTGCAATTGCACGGAACAACGCTATCGGCAACGACAACAAGCTACTGTACTGGCTGCCGGAGGACATGAAGCGTTTCAAGGCCCTGACTACCGGTCATACAGTAATAATGGGACGTAAGACCTTCGAGAGCCTTCCCAAGGGAGCACTGCCAGACAGGCGCAATATCGTGCTGTCACGCTCCGATGTACGATACCCCGGAACAGAGACGTTCAGGTCGTTGACAGACGCCGTTTCCGCGTGTAGGGATGATGACGAGGTATATATAATAGGTGGTGCGAGTATCTACCGGCAGGCAATGGCTATTGCCGACAAGCTCAGGCTGACTGAGGTGAATGACACACCTGCACAGGCAGATGCCTTTTTCCCGGAGATAGACAAAAGAGAATGGAAGGTCGTTGCATGTGAGCGCCATCCTGCAGATGACAGACATTCCCATCAGTATTCGTTTATAGACTATTCCCGTATAAAATGAGACAATATCTGGATTTGTTGCAGAATATTCTGGACAATGGGACGGACAAGTCCGACCGTACAGGCACTGGTACCCGTAGTATATTCGGATACCAGATGCGATTTGATCTTGAAGACGGATTTCCGCTGGTAACGACCAAGAAGGTACATCTCAAGAGCATAATCTACGAATTGTTGTGGTTTCTACAGGGAAACACCAATGCCCGTTGGCTGCAGGAACGAGGCGTTCGTATATGGAATGAGTGGGCAGACCCCGAGACAGGCGATCTTGGACATATCTACGGATACCAGTGGCGCTCGTGGCCAGATTATGACGGAGGCTTTATCGATCAGATACAGCAGGCAGTGGATACGATAAGGGACAATCCCGACAGCCGGCGTATAATCGTGTCGGCATGGAACGTAGGAGACATAAAGAACATGAATCTTCCGCCATGCCACGCCTTTTTCCAGTTCTATGTCGCAGACGGCAGGCTGTCGCTGCAGCTTTACCAGCGCAGTGCTGACTGCTTTCTTGGAGTTCCTTTCAATATTGCAAGCTACGCATTGCTGTTGATGATGATGGCACAGGTTACCGGGCTAAAGGCCGGGGATTTCATACATACTACTGGCGATACACACATCTATCAAAACCACATGGAGCAGGTGCATGAACAACTGAGCCGCACACCGCGGCAGTTGCCCACGATGCACCTCAATCCCGATGTGAAAAATATATTCGATTTCAAATACGAGGATTTCCAGCTTACTGACTACGATCCATGGCCGGCTATCAAGGGCGAGGTCAGCGTTTAGTAACCGAAACCCTCTTTATCGCGATACGGTGGACAGGCTTCTCGTCCACCGTTTTTTCGTGCCCTATGCTTTGCACCACACCAAGTCCTTCGACAACTTCGCCGAATACAGTATAGGCTCCGTCCAGATGCGGAGCGCCGCCACGTTTGGTATAAACTCTCTTCTGCAGTTCGGTGAACGGAGCAAAACCATGCAACGTATCTGCATCTGCCATCGTCTGACGCAACTCAGCCAATGAACCCGGCGTGAAGACCTTTCCAGTCACGATATAGAATTGCGTATTGCTGCCGCGCCTGTCGGGATTGACATCATCATCCTCCTTTGCAGCAGCCACAGCCCCCGCCTTGTGGAAATGTGTTGGATAGACTATCTCAGCAGGCAGGGTATTACCAACATATTTTCCCTCGTTGTTAGTTCCCGCCTGAATAAATCCGTCACGCACAATCCTGTGCCATACGGCACCGTCGTAAGCTCCCTGCTCAACCAACTTGACAAAATTATCCCTGTACGTAGGCGTATCGTCATACAGACGTATTACAATCCTGCCCCTGTCAGTCTCGATGGTAACCTCGGTCTTGCCCAATTTGTCATAGTCGCTGTTCCTGCAACCTATAGTCACAGTCAGACCGGCCAGCAAAGCCAGTATTGTCTTGATGGAATTGAAGTATTTCATGTCGCAAAGATACAAAACAATCTTGGGCTTTCGCTCTGACAAATAAAAAAATGCTATCTTTGCAAGTATGATTCAGTTACCTGTGGACTTCGCAGACCTGATGCGTCAGCATTATGGCACCGGGACAGCCGATGCACTGTGCGAGGCATTGACTTCTACAGCCCCCGAGGTTTCCGTCCGGATCAATTCCAGGAAGGTTGCCTCCGTTGCGGTACATGCACTGTCATGTCAGGACAGCCTGTTCAGTAATCCCGTTCCATGGTGCAAGGATGCATACTACCTGACCACACGTCCACCTTTTACTTTTGACCCGATGTTGCATGCTGGAGCCTATTATGTCCAGGAGGCATCTTCTATGTACGTCGCAACATTGCTGGAGAAATATTTCCTGGACACATCATTGACAAAGGACGATTGTCCGCCAGTCGCCCTGGACCTATGTGCCGCTCCTGGCGGAAAGTCGACCTTGTTGGCAGGAATCCTGCCAGCAGGCTCACTCGTCGTGTGTAATGAACCAATTGCCAGACGGGCACAGATCTTGGCAGAGAACGTTCAGAAATGGGCCATGCCAGCTATAGGCAGATGTGAAGCCCCAGAGCAGAGGGAATATCCTGTCAAGAGCATAGTTACCAACAACTATCCGGCAGATTTCGGAGCCTTCACAGGATGTTTTGATCTGTTGGTCGCCGATGTACCCTGCTCGGGTGAGGGAATGTTCCGCAAGGACCGTCAGGCCATAGACGAATGGAGCATTGGCAATGTCATAATGTGCGCAGAGCGCCAGCGCTCCATCCTTCAGGATATATGGCATGTCCTGAAACCCGGAGGACTGCTTGTCTACAGTACATGCACCTTCA
>DFKL01000137.1 GCA_002373535.1 Prevotellaceae bacterium UBA3646
GTTGCCGCTACTTCAAGTTCACCCATCCGCGCAGCGTAGTGACCAGCGGCGGATGCGGTACGATGGGATTTGGCATTCCTGCCGCAATGGGCGCGTGCTATGGGGCTCCGGAGCGTACGGTGTGCATGTTCTGCGGCGACGGAGGGTTCCAGATGACGATACAGGAACTGGGAACGATAATGGAGAACCGTATCCCGGTGAAGATGATTCTGCTGAATAACAATTTCCTGGGCAATGTACGTCAGTGGCAGTACATGTTCTTCAACAAGCGCTATTCGTTTACTCCGATGACCAACCCCGACTACGAGAAGATAGCAGAGGGATACGACATCCCGTGCAGGACGGTGGTGGAGCGTGCCGACCTGGACGATGCCATAAGGGAGATGCTGGAGACGGACGGGCCGTTCCTGCTGCAGTGTGCAGTGAAGGAGGAGGACAACGTATTGCCTATGACTCCCCCGGGAAGCAGCGTCGACGAGATGCTGCTGGAGGTGTAGCCGACGAGGTCCGTCGCCATGTGCATGGCGGCAGACAATTGACAAACGACAGACTATAGAACAGATATGAGCAAGACAATTGACGAACATGACAGTGTGCAGTCTCCCGAGACGAAAACGGGTAGGGGGCGGTATTCTGAGTGTGGTGATTGCGATACCTGCGGCAAATGTGACGCCGTCGAACTGGAACTGCAGGGGTTTGACGAGGCTGTGCGCAAGGCTGCGGCCCTGGAGCGTGACTCGTATGAGAAGAACCTGCGGCGCGAGCGCAGCAAGACCTTGTGCCGGGACATGGCTCAGGGTAACCAGCATGAGACGTTCAAGCGCAATGCGGTGGTCAGGCCTTCTGCGCCAGCCCATGAGGGGGCTATCGTAAGCAGTCATGACGGACTGACGCTTTACACGCTGATTATATACAGCGAGAACTTTGCCGGTATTCTGAACCAGATAACGGCGGTGTTTACACGCCGTCAGGTGAATATAGAGACCTTGAACGTATGTGCCAGCTCGACACCGGGCGTTCACAAGTATACGATAACCTGCTACTGTAAGCCGGAGATGGCCGAGATGCTGACCAAGCAGATAGAGAAGCGCATAGACGTGCTTCAGGCCAACTGTTTCCTGGACGACGAGATATTCATCCTGGAGACTTCGCTGATGAAACTGTCTTCGCCGATGGTGTTGGCCGACAAGGATATCTCGCGAATAGTGCGTCGCTTCGATGCACGTTTTGTCGAGGTGAATCCGATATATACGATAGTAGAGAAGACAGGAATTACCGAGGACGTGCTGGAACTGTTCCGCCAGCTGGATCAGATAGGATGCGTGCTGCAGTTCGTACGTACGGGCCGTATAGCGGTGACCAAGTCCAGCGTGGAGCGTCTGGACCAGTATATCGCAAAGCGGGAGGAAGATTCGCATTTTGTATAAAAACGGGGAGCTGTGGAGAAGATAGACAGTCATAATATATATGTAGAGCCGTTTCATGTCGATTTTACCGGATACATCTTCATGGGTGTGCTGGGAAACCACTTGCTGAATGCTGCCGGCAACCATTCGCAAAGGCGAGGGTGGGGGATAGGTGCGCTGAACGAGACCAGGCATACCTGGGTGCTGAGCCGCTTGTCTGTCGAGATGACGCGTATGCCAGAGCAGTATCAGCATTGCACGATAAAGACGTGGGTCGAGAGTGTGATGCGGCTGTTTACTAACCGAAACTTTGCAATATTGGACGCTGACGGACAGCCGATGGGGTATGCACGCAGCGTGTGGGCTATGATTGACGTGGATACGAGGCGTCCATGCGACTTGATGTCGCTGTATGACGGTGATATCCTGAGATACGTGGTGGACGAGGCGGATAATGTGTGCCCGATAGAAGGACACGGGCGCTTCCGCTTTCATGATGCCAGGCTCGTGCGTACGCTGGATACCTATTACAGCGACGTGGACATCAACGGTCACGTAAACAGCATCAAGTACATAGAGCATATCCTGGACTTGTTCCCGCAAGAGGATTTCACGCGCGGCATAAGACGCTTTGAGATAGCATATAAGGCTGAGAGCTACATGGGCGACCGTCTTACCTTCTACATACAGAGGAACGATGCCGACGGAAGCAATGACGTAGAGGTCCGCAAGAACGTGACGGAGGACAGTGCAGGCGACGTCGTGTGCCAGGCCCGTGTGATATTCAACGGGTAGCGGAACTGCCAGAGGACAGACAATGTTTAAATAAAAAGGAATAATCAACCAAAAACAAAATCAAAAATGGCAAAGATGAATTTTGGTGGCGTTATCGAGGAGGTAATGACACGTGAGGAATTTCCGTTGGAAAAGGCTCGTGAGATTCTGAAGGATGAACTGATTGCCGTAATCGGCTATGGTGTTCAGGGGCCTGGACAGGCCTGCAACCTGCGTGACAACGGATTTAACGTAATCGTAGGCCAGCGTCAGGGCAAGACCTTCGAGAAGGCTGTTGCAGACGGCTGGGTTCCTGGTGAGACGTTGTTCTCTATCGAAGAGGCTGCAGACAAGGCAAGCATAGTGATGTGCCTGCTGAGCGATGCTGCGGTAATGAGTGTGTGGCCGACATTGCAGAAATATCTGACGCCAGGCAAGGCTCTGTATTTCAGCCATGGTTTTGCCATAACTTGGAGTGACCGCACGGGATGTGTTCCTTCGAAAGACATCGATGTCATCATGGTTGCACCAAAGGGTAGCGGCACATCGTTGCGTACCATGTTCCTGGAGGGCCGTGGCCTGAACAGCTCGTATGCTGTATACAACGATGCCACAGGCCGCGCTTTGGATCGTACGTTGGCGCTGGGTATCGGTATCGGTTCCGGCTATTTGTTCGAGACGACGTTCCAGCGCGAGGCCATAAGTGACCTGACGGGTGAGCGTGGCTCTCTGATGGGTGCAATACAGGGTCTGTTGTCGGCGCAGTATGAGGTCCTGCGCGAGAATGGCCATACGCCTTCTGAGGCATTTAACGAGACTGTCGAGGAGCTGACTCAGTCGCTGATGCCTTTGTTCGCGCAAAAGGGCATGGACTGGATGTATTCAAACTGCTCTACGACGGCTCAGCGCGGTGCCTTGGACTGGATGGGTCCTTTCCACGATGCGTGCAAGCCTGTCATTGAGAAGCTGTATGCTTCGGTAAAGTCAGGCAACGAGGCTCAGATTTCAATCGATGCAAACTCGAAGCCTGACTATCGTGAAGGTCTTGAGAAGGAACTTGCCGCACTGCGTGACAGTGAGATGTGGCGCACGGCAGAGACCGTTCGACAACTGCGTCCCGAGAACAACTGACGAACACAGACTTACCTCCTCGTTATGTAGCGGGGAGGATATGAAAAAGCCCGACCGCTGTGACGGCCGGGCTTTTAGTATGTGACTGTCTCCGTTATGTAGCGTGGAGGATATGAAAAAGCCCGACCGCTGTGACGCTGGGCTTTTAGTATGTGACTGTCTCCGTTATGTAGTGTGGAGGATATGAAAAAGCCCGACCGCTGTGACGGCCGGGCTTTTAGTATGTGACAGTCTCCGTTATGTAGCGGGGAGGATATGAAAAAGCCCGACCACTGTGACGGCCGGGCTTTAGTATGTGACTGTCTCACCGCGGACGGTGAGTGACGAAGTGCTTAGTAGAACAGGTAGCGGTTGTCCTTGACATTGGCTTTCCTAAGCAGGTCCTGAATCAGGATTCCGCTCTGGAAGATGTTGTAGGTAGCCATCTGCTCGAGCTGGGCCTCCTCGTCCTTCTTGTTGAACTTGGCGTCCTTCTGCTTGTTCACGGCCAGTACCTGATATGCGTATACTGCTGCATTGCCCTTGACTCCTGACCTGAACTCTCCTTGCTTCCGTGCTGTAATGCTGCCTGTGAGGGCTGGTTCTGGAGCGGAGAACTTGTTTACGTATGCTGTCTGTGCGAATGTTACGTTGCGCAGCGTGTCGGATACGGCTCCGGCAATCTTGCCTGCAGAGGCCAGATCCTTGACTCCGTTCATCTTCTCCATAATCTTCTCTGCCTTCTTGTCACGCATCACGGCATCGGTAAGGTATTGCTTGACGCGCTCGTCATCCCATGGGTAGTAGCCTTTCTTGGTGATGTTGGTGAGAATGACGCACAGGAGGTTGTCGTTGTTGCCACACTCGTACAGCGGGCTGACGTCGCCAACCTTGGTGTCGTCCTTGAATATCCAGCGCAGAGCCTCGCGTGTGCTGCCGACGTCGGCAACCTTGTATGTCGTAGAGGCTACAATCTCTTTCTCTACCATATAGCCGGCCTTCAGGGCTCCTGCCTCGATGTCGGCAGCATTCTTGCCTGCCAGGAATGAGGAGAAATCGTTGAATGCCTTGTTGTATGTGTCCTTTGAGAAACTGCGTGGGGTCTTGATGACGGCAACGTCATACTTGGTCTCGAAGTTCCTGTTGTCACAAATCCTGACAATGCGTATAGGCTGGCCTTCCTGTGCAATCTTGTGTACGGAACCGACGGCAGCCGTAGTGATTGTCTGATACAGATTCTTGATATTGTCATCCATCTGGCGGCCTTCGTACTCGGCAGACGTAACCCATATCTTTGGACTTGTGTTGCCGTACTTGACAGCAATGGAGTCTATTACCGCACCGCCGTTGAGTGCCGTCAATATTGAGTCAGCACTTTTCTCTGCCGCTGCCCGGTCATTGCCTGGAACGACAATCTGCTGGATTTCCACGCTGTCGGGACGGCTTACCTTTGAGATAAGGCGCACGATGTTGAGAGTGTTGTCTGCCGCATAGTAGTACGGTCCCTTTTGTGTACCTTCGGAGATGCTGTCCAGTTCTGCAGCAATGTCAGTAGGCAGTGCGCGCTTGCTGACAGGCAGTGCCGAGTATGGAACGGTACTCTTTGAGTCGCGTACGACTATTGCCGGGGAAACACCTTCGGCCAGTTGTGCGGCATATCCGTCCATCTCGCCCTCCAGGGTCTTGATGTCTTCCTTGCTGGCCTTCACGCCAACGCTGATGTACTTGATCTCGCGCAGTTCCTGTGGGTTTACGAACAGTTCCTTCAGCTCGTCATACTTGGCCTTCAGCTCATCGTCGCTGACCTTGATGTCAGAATCCTTGACGCTTGTGTACGGAACGGCTGCCAGAACGACATCATACGAAGAAGTGCGTGCCTCGAAGTTCTTCTTGGCTATAATCTGGTTGCTGATCATGCTTGACGCAAGCAGCGTGGAGTATTTCTCCGACAGCAGATCGAGACGGATGTTCTTCTCGATGAACTTCCAGTACTTGTAGATGGTTGCAAACTGTTCCTTCTGTTCTGTAGGAATATCTGCATTGTTCATAATCTCGCTATATTGAGACAGGAACTGCTTGAGCTGTGCGTAGTCGAACTGCCCCTTGTCGTTCACGAAGATTGTCTGTGCAAGCCGCTGGTGATTACCGGACTGAACTACCTGCTGGAGTTCTTTGTCCGTAACCTGAAGTCCAAGCTTCTCGGCTTCGTGTGCTATGACCTGATTCTGGACGTATGTGTTCCATACCTGTTCACGAACTTGGTGCATCTGCTCGTCCGAGAGGTTAGCCATAGCCGGATTGGTGACCTTAAGCACTTGCTGGTACTCGTCTACCAGGTCGTTGAATTCCTGTAGGCTGATGTTGTCGCCATAGATGCTTCCTATACGCTGGCGTGACTCTGTCTCACGGTATGAGATAACGCGTACCAGTTCTTCGGCAATAAAGGCAAACAGGGCAAGACCTACGATTGCAATGATGAGTTTGCTCCAATTACGTACTTTCTGTAAAGCTGCCATAGATTTATTGTTTTATTTGTTATTTCCAGGTGTCTGTGCCTGTGCATGATGCACAATCAGCGTACAAAGATAAGAAAAAATAGTAAATATACCTTATCTATTAAGGTAAAATGTGGCTCAATGGCTTGTTTTTTCGGTCAGGAGCACCTCTTCTATCTTGGTAGCCGTCATCTTCGTAACCTTGACCGTCCACTTGCCAAGGTCTATTACCTCGTTAAGTTTCGGGAAGCTTTGGTATTCGTGCAGGATGAATCCGCCTACGGTCAGGTATTCGTCGCTCTCTGGCAAATCAAGGTCGAGGAGCTCGTTGGCTTTCTCGATTTCAATCCTGGCGGACAGGTGGCATTCTCCCGAAGGAAGACGGCGTGCAATATAGTTCGTGGTGTCGTGCTCGTCCTGGATGTCGCCGAAGATCTCCTCGACAAGGTCTTCGAGGGTGACGATTCCACTGGTACCTCCAAATTCGTCAACGACTACGGCCAGGGACTTCTTCTCGCTCATAAACGTGGAAAGCAGCTTCTGTGCCGTCATGGTCTCAGGGACAATAGGAACCTGTCGTATGCAGCGTGTCCAGTCGTCTCCGGGCTTAAGGCGAAACATTTCGCTGGAATGCAGGAAACCGACTATGTCGTCAATGTCTTCGCGGTAGATTATCAGCTTGGAGATGCCGCTGTCGGTAAACTGGCTTTGTAACTCCGGCAGTTTGGCGTCCATGCCTACGGCGACTATCTCAGTGCGCGGAACTATGCATTCACGGACCTTGATGTCGCGGAAGGCCAGTGCATTCTGGAACATCTTGACTTCTTCCTCTATGTCGTCCTCGTCCTGAACGTTGTCTATGTTGCTCTGTATAAGGTGATCGAGGTCTGCCTTGCCGAAATTGGCAGGTCTGGCATCATTCCTGACACGTGTGCCCATAAGGAAGAGCATTGCGGACGACAGGCCGCTGGTAAGCCTGCTTACAGGCCACAGGACGATGTAGAACAAAAGTGCAGGCACGGCGCATATCCGCAGCATCCTGTTAGGGTTGATCCTGAACAGGGTCTTGGGAAGGAACTCGCCAACGAACAGTACTATTCCTGTGCCTATCAGCGTCTGGGATACCAGTCCACGTACGATATGTGCCATAAGGATGCCATATACGACCAATGCTATGTTGTTGCCTACCAGCAGTGTAGACAGGAAGTTGCTTTGGTGACGGTAGAAGATGTCTATTATCCTGGATGTGAAGTTGCGCTCCTCACGCTCCATCTCGAAAAGCATCTTGTTGCTGGAGACGAATGCTATCTCCAAGCCTGAGAAAAATGCCGAGAGCAGCAGAGCCGTAACAATGCCTCCGGCTAATGTATGGTCAAACGTTGGTGTCATCTGTTGTTCATTATTTTCTGTTTTCCCGGATCCGGAGGCAGCAGCCGTGACCTCTGTTCCTGTGTCGCAGAGTCTTCTGTTTCCTGTATAGCCTCCTCGCCGGTGCCGTCGGCATCCGATGCCGGGAAATCACCTACCGAGTTTTTTACGTTATATCGTGTCATGTCTTCGTTGCTGCGGAATTCCGTTCCGTGCAGCGTCCGGCCAGGCGTTATTATTTCCATTGGACAATGGTTCCATATCTCATGTTCCATAAGGTCCCAGTACAGCATGTCGGTGTTGAACACAGTCCCCTCGATGTTGCGTACACGCACGCGCCCTCGCAGTTCCCACAGCCTCTGCTCGTGCAGGTATGCCGTGTCTGCCTGGACGTAGAGGTCTACGTGGAATTTGTCGTCGAGTCGCAGCATCAGCAGTCCTTTGCAAAATTTCCACGTCGGTTGCTTGCCGTCGTTCATGTAGATGTCCCACTCTTCCGCTACCATGTGGTAGCGTATGCGTCCTGAGTCGGATACCAGCGTACTGATACCGATGGAGTGCATGAAGGGTAGTGAGTCTTTGTCATCCACGGCCTCGGCCGTATGCTCCACACGATGCGTGCATGACCATGGGATGACGGTTGTGCATAGTAATGCCAATGCCATAGCCAGATGGCTAAATATGGTAATGTGACTGGCGCGTCTAAAACTGTCGGGGTCCATCTACAGGAGTCTCGGTTTTACTGAATCTTGTACTTCATGAACCAGCGTTCGTTGAATGTAACGCCCAGATTGATAACAAAATAGTTCTCCGTGACCAGAGACTTGTCGGCAGGAGCCCTGCGTAGCCACTGCATGCCTACGTTTATGACCGGAAATAACCCTATGCGGCGGTTTATATTATTGTTTATGGGAAATCCCGCTCCGATACTGAGCGTCGTCTCGTTGGGTCCTTTCCCGGTTTCCTTGTCAGCAAAGGCAAGGTGGGGTGTGGCATAAGACAGTCCCATGCGATACTTGACGCGATTGAGATATCCGTGCAGTGCCGTAGGATTGGGAGTCCATTCGACACCGGCCCTTATCTGACTGTTGTTCCTGTACGAGCCTTTCAGGCTATGGTATGTCACTCCCTCGGTGGTCGCAATCATGGTCGGGATCCGGCAGTTGCCCCATCCCGTGTATGTGTAGTCGGCGGAAACCAACAGGTTGTTCTTGTGCTGCCATCCCAAGCCTCCGGAATACTTCATCGGAAGGTCAAAGGCATCCTTGTCAATGTTTACGGTAAGCGTATCTCCGCTATCCATAAAGCGTAGCAACATGCCGTCGCCTCCATACTTGTGCCCCAGAGCGACTGTCGCACCGATGGTCAGCCAGTCCTTGCGTGAGAGCCGGAGGGCATATTGCGCACCGAAGTCCAGTTGATATGTGGTTATGCTGGCATTTTCGATATAGTTGAAGCCGTTGCTGTTTGAAA
Organism: Prevotellaceae bacterium UBA3646; assembly: GCA_002373535.1. Taxonomy (GTDB): domain Bacteria; phylum Bacteroidota; class Bacteroidia; order Bacteroidales; family Bacteroidaceae; genus Physcousia. Next base: position 8,627 of record DFKL01000137.1, read on the forward strand.
TGGTGAATCCGTGCATCAAGATGTGTGTATAGCCTCCCCACAGAATGTTTACATGCATGCCAAGGCTCAGACCGGAAAACGGTCTCCATCCTATGCCTGCAAATGCCTTGCGCAGTCCTCCCGAACCTCTGTGTTCCGAACTGCTCTTGACAATTTCTCCGGTGATATTGTCCCGGTATACGTTTCCGTCTGTCGAGGTAAAATCATACCCTATGGAAGAGTAAGGCTTGAATCCGAAGGAGAGGCCAAGGTGCCTGCGCAGACGGAAGCCTGCAATAATATAGTCGAAACTGGCATTGCGAATATTCTTGCTGGACGTCTGGTTGCTCATGCGCCCGAAACTGCCGCTCATGCCCACGTCAAGGATGAACGAAAGGGAGTCTATGTAAGCGTACGATGCTGGGTTCATGGTGTTCAGTCTGTTTCCTGATGGCAGGGCAACGCCTACACCGCCCATTGCACGGTTCCAGCCCTGAGACTCGTCGTTGAGGAGTCCCATGCCTACCTGTGAGTACGAAGAGTTGCTCCCGCCGGACTGTGCCAGCGCCTGTACAACATTGAGAAACAGGAATATAGAGGCCGCAGCCATGACGGCGGCCGTTCTCTGTATATATACCTTGTGTGCCAATTTACCAGACATAATATTATTGCGTATGCAAAGTTACGATATTTGTCGTAATTTGCAAGAATACATATCATTGAAATCTGCTGCAATACCTTATATTATATATATTTTTAACAGGTGAGTACGTTTTTACCGTCTTTTTTTGCTACCTTTGCGCCCGATGAGGAGTATGTTATTCTTTTTGCTGATGTCCGCCAGCGTGCTTCTTGCTGCTGCACAAGGCCGGCCAAGGACAGAGGTCAGCGTCATTACATGCAGTCCCGGAGACGAAGTATACTCCCTCTATGGACACACGGCAATACGCCTCAGGAATGACTCTTGCGGTATGGACATAGCCGTCAACTATGGAGTCTTTGACTTCAACACGGACAATTTTATGTGGAAGTTCGTGCTGGGTGAGACAGACTATATATGCATGGCAGTCCCCTGGGATGCATTCATTGCAGAGTATAGGCACAGAGGCAGTTCGGTAAAGGCGCAGGTGCTGAACCTGAGTCAGGAGGAGACGGACTCGCTCGTCAGCTATCTGCAATGGAACCTGAAGCCAGGGAATCGTGTATACCGCTACAATTACCTGACGGACAACTGTACGCTGCGAGTGATGCACTGCGTGGAGCGTTCCGTCAAGGGGCGTATCGTATATTCGTTGGATTCGCGCCGGCAGACATACCGCGATATAATACACCAGTATACACAGGGCTCGCCGTGGGCCGAGGCCGGTAATGACATACTGCTTGGCAGCGATGTGGACACAATCCTTTCTCCGCGTGCCAAGTGCTTTATCCCCGACTATTACTCTGAGGCTCTTGACGGCGCCATGATACGTGACATGGTCGCAGACACGCGTCCTATGATCCGCCGTACCGAGATGTTGCTGGAGCCGGTAGGACATCAGGCAGACGTCCGGGAAGAACGGGACGGGCTCCCCGTCTCGCCGGCAGCTGCAGGCTGGGCATTGTTTGCCGTGCTGGCGCTGACGGCACTGCTCGAGTACAGGACAGGATACATGTTGTGGCCTTTGGATTTCGTCATGCTCACGTTGCATGGGGCTGCAGGCACTGTACTTATGTTCGTGTTCCTTTTCTCGGAGCATCCTACGCTGGATACCAACTGGCAGGTGTGGCTGCTGAATCCCCTGCCGCTGATAGCAATGCCGTTCGTCGTAAAGGCAGCATGGAGGCGCGAGTGTTGTCTGTGGCATTACGCCTTAGGTGCCATGACGGTGTCATTCCTGCTCTTCTCACCATGGATGCCACAGCGCTTCAGCATGATAACGATACCTCTGGCCCTGGCCCTGGCTACGAGGCCAGTGTCATATATGATACACTACAGCCGTAATGAACAATAGATACCATACATACAGGCTCCTGGCCACCGTAGCCATGCTGACGGCCTTGTGTGGCGCCGAGGCCCAGACAGCCCCCGAACTGCCGCGTGTGGTCGTGAACATAATGATCGACCAGTTGCGTACGGACTACATGGAGGCCTTCTCCCCCCTGTATGGTACGCGGGGCTTCCGCAGACTCATGAGCGAGGGGCGTTTGTATGCCCAGCCCGAATATCCATTTGTCAGTCCGGACCGTGCCAGCGCAGTCGCATGCTTTGCCAGCGGAGCGACTCCGTATGACAACGGAATACCTTCACAGCGCTGGCTGGACCGTAAGACATTACGACCGGTATATTGTGTGGATGACGGCAGGTATAGCGGAAACATGACTGCAGAGGCCACCTCGGCTGAGCATCTCACGGTCTCTACCATGGGCGACGAGCTGAAGATAGCCACCGAGGGCAAGGCCGTGGTCCTGAGTATTGCTCCACAGCGTGATGCCGCCGTCCTGCTGGCAGGCCATTCGGCAGACGCCTGTTTCTGGCTTAACGACCTCACCGGACAGTGGTGCTCGAGCAGCTACTATGGCCCATTCCCCCAGTGGGCTCTGGCATATAACAACACCTTGTCGCCGGCACGGTATCTTGACGGGAAGGTATGGGTGCCGTCCAACGACCTGACTGGCAATTTCAACTATTTTATAGGAGGAAGCGTCGGTAAGCCTTTCTCCCATCATTTCAGGGGCGACAGAGCCTATCGTCAGATGAAGGCAAGCCCTCTGGTAAATGAGGAGGTCAACCGTTTTGCACTGCAGAGCATGCAGATGACAGGCATGGGCATAGACCATGTTACCGACATGCTGATGCTCACATACTATGCAGGCAACTTTGATCATGCATCGGTACAGGAGTGTCCGATGGAACTCCAGGATACATACGTCCGTCTGGACAAGGCTCTGGGCGAGTTGATGGATGCCGTGGAGAGCCGTGTAGGAAAGGGGAGGGCCCTGTTTGTGGTGACCAGTACGGGATGCAGCGATGCACCGAAGAGCACAGACCTGGCAAGATACCGCATTCCTACAGGAGTCTTTGACATGACCAAGGCCCAGATGCTGCTGAATATGTATCTGATAGCCGTGTATGGCCAGGGACAGTGGGTCGAGACATCGCTGAACGACGAGATATACCTCAACCTCAAGCTCATGGAGCAGAGGAACGTGAACCAGGGCGAGGCCCTTGACCGCAGTGCGTCATTCCTGATACAGATGGCCGGCGTCAAGGACGTATATACCAGCAGACGCCTGGAACTATGCGGCACGACAAGTGACGCGGCCCGTCTGCGCAATGCATACAACCCACACCGTTCAGGCGACATTATCGTACAAATCAATCCGGGATGGACACTGCTTAACAGCTCCACCCATGAGGAACGTATATCGCGTGAGACATACATGGGCTTCCCGCTTATCTTCCTCGGGACAAACATCAGGAGTGAAAAGATAGAGACACCCGTAACCATGGACCGTGTCGCGCCCACGGTGACGCAGGCACTTAGGATACGTGCCCCCAACGGCTGTGCAAAGAGACCATTGTTCTGACAACGAGAAAGAGAGACATATACAAACAGGAAAAATACAACGATTATGGATATAGGAAAGATATTGGTAAAACTGTTCGGAGACAAGAAGTCCAGAGACCTGAAGGCATACAAGCCCCTGGTAGATGCCGTGCTGGATGTGTATCCGGCCATAGACGCACTCAGTAACGACGAGTTGCGGGCGCGTGTCAGAGAGATACGCGCACAGATTGCAGACAAGGCAGCAGACCTGCGCGCACAGATTGCAGAAATCAAGTCGCGCATTCCCCAGACGGAGATACAGGACCGTGCCCCGCTGTTCCATCAGATAGACAAACTGGAGAAGGATGTCCTGGAAGTCCTGGAAAAGGAACTGGACGAGGTCCGTCCGGAGGTCTTTGCCATTGTAAAGAGTACGGCACGCCGCTTCACCGAGAACGAGGACATCCGTGTAACGGCAACGCAGTTTGACCGTGACCTGGCAGCCAGGCATGACTTCGTAGACATAGAGGGAGATACGGCAGTATACCATAACCACTGGGTTGCCGGCGGCAACGAGACAGTATGGGCAATGGTACATTTCGACGTACAGCTCTTCGGCGGCACCGTGCTGCATCAGGGCAAGATAGCAGAGATGTTTACAGGTGAAGGCAAGACGCTGACGGCAACACTGCCCGTCTTCCTGAATGCATTGACAGGAAACGGCGTACACGTCGTGACGGTAAACGACTACCTGGCCAAGCGAGACTCGGAGTGGATGGGACCGATATACATGTTCCACGGTCTCAGCGTCGACTGCATCGACAAGCACCAG